>JBPXJX010000714.1:0-4643 GCA_051715525.1 Bacteroidales bacterium | reverse complement strand
GAGCGCTCAATTTCAATTGCTCCGATGCCTGTGGTTGTTATTTGAGTTTGCCAGTTTAGGGAGGTGGTCAAGATTGCTTGTGGAGTACCGTTTACTATTTTCCAAAGTTTAAGCATATCATCAGTACCTACAAGGTTAACTCCTATTGCGTAACCTGAGCAAGTTCCACCAAGTTGCATTTGATTTGCATCGCCATCTGCCATTAGGTAAATCCACCATCTATTAGATCCTGAAGGATCATAGCCATGACGAACTTTTGCTTGCCAAGTAATAGCTCCATTGTTTGCATTCCAAGAGGGAAGTGCTAAAGAAATTCTATCGGTTCCATTATTTGCACTTACTGAATGCTTTAATGAGTAGCTTCCGTTAATGGGTGTAGAGGTAGATGCCTGCCAGTGTGCTGCAGGAACTTGTAACCAACCGGTTAAGGAACCTGTTTCGAAATTATAATTTACGGTTTGACCTGCGCAAACGACAGGAAGAAAAAGTGCTAAGAAATAGGCGATCTTCTTTACCATAATCAGAAAAAAAATTACTTTAGCAAGATTTTTAAAGGTACTTTTTTTGTAATAATCTACAAGTTAAGAGATTTTTAGTAATCGAAACTCCTATAAAAAGTAAATAAACCAATAATTAACATAAAAAATAACCAATCAATTTTTAAAAATTTAAAAAATGAAAGTAGCCGTTGTAGGTGCCACAGGCTTAGTAGGCACTGTAATGCTAAAAGTTCTTGAAGAACGAAATTTTCCAGTAACAACCCTTATTCCAGTTGCATCAGAGAAGTCTGTTGGTAAAAAGATCACCTTTAAGGGTAAGGAATATTCAATCGTTTCAATGACCGAGGCTATTAGCATGAAACCTGCAGTGGCAATATTTTCTGCTGGTGGTGGAACATCGCGCGATTGGGCTCCAAAATTTGCTGAGGTTGGTACAGTTGTTATCGATAACTCATCACAATGGCGTATGTACCCTGAAATTCCTTTGGTTGTTCCTGAAGTAAATGCAGATGTTTTAAAGCCAGAGCATAAGATTATTGCAAATCCAAACTGCTCAACTATTCAGCTTGTGGTAGCAATAAACCCATTACATAAGCTTTATAAAATAAAAAGATTAATCGTTTCAACTTACCAATCGGTTACGGGAACTGGCGTTAAAGCAGTTAAACAGATGCACGATGAGCGTGCAGGAAAAGAGGCTGATAGGGCTTACCCGCATCCAATCGATATGAATTGTTTTCCTCATGGCGGAACCTTTCTTGAAAATGGATATACTACCGAGGAACAAAAACTGGTTGATGAAACTCGTAAAATAATTGGCGATAGTTCAATTGCTGTTACAGCAACTGTTGTTAGAATCCCTGTTGTTGGCGGCCACTCAGAGGCAGTAAACATTGAATTTCATAACGACTATAATATTGCAGAGGTTAACAGTATCCTTAGAAGATCTGAGGGTATTACTGTTTTGGATATCCCTGCACAAAATATCTACCCAATGCCTCGTTTTGCCGAAGGCAAGGATGATGTTTTTGTTGGTCGTATCCGTCGCGATGATTCTCAGCCAAATAGCCTTAACCTATGGTGCGTTTCGGATAATCTTCGTAAAGGTGCTGCAACTAATGCAATTCAAATAGCAGAGTATTTAAATTCAAAGGGCTGGATTAAGTAATATAATGTAATGATAATAAAAAAAGGGGCGCTAATTTAGCGCCCCTTTTGCTTAGTATCCAAAATTATTTGAGATATGATACTGTGGTCCTGTTTGAGGAATCTTATAAACGTTGACACTAACTGTATTGTTTCCTGAATTTGTACAACCATTTGAATCGGTAATTGTAAATGAGTAGATGTAAGTTGTACTAGAGGTTGGTCCTGTCCAGGTGGGTCGAACAGTTGGTGTAAACGTATATGGGGATACTTTAAAATTATGAGGATCAACTGGGTTTACACCATCATTAACAGCAAAGTTATAAGGTGAAGGTCCAGTTAAAGCAGCTATTATAAGTTGCGTATTATCGCCATCGCAAATATTTGTAAACCCAGGGCTAATAGCAATTGTAGCCGTTGGTAGAGGATTAACGGTGATTGAAACGCTCGAAGGGGCTAATACAGTACCTGCTCCATTAACATCACTTACTCCTGTAACAGTATAAGTAGTAGTTCCGCTAGCCGATGGGGTTACAATTAAATCATAGGTTGGACCCGGTGTTATTCCAGCTAATGGTATATTAGCCCCACCATTATTATAGTCTATTGACCAAGGAGCAGTTCCTGTTAAATGGAATGTTAGAGTTGTACTTTGACCTAAACAGATTGTAGTTGGCGATGCTGTTATAGAAACTGTTGATGATGAATTAACCGTTAAAATAGCAGCAGCTGATGTTGCATAAGGTGAACAAGTACCACTTACAATGCAACGATACCAATAACCATTCATGCTCAATAAGGCACCGGTAATATTCATTGTTGAGGTTGTTACATTTGAGTAAACCCCTGAATTGGTTAACGGAATCCAAGTTCCACCTGAATTGGTTGACAACTCCCACTGATAGGTTATACCTGCACCACCTGCAGTTACTGATAAAGATGTATTGTTACCTGCTATTACAGAAGTATTTGAAGGATCAACTGAAATTGATGGTAAGGCATTAACAGTCATGGTAATTGTATTGCTTGTAGCAGGGTTTCCTGTTGGACATAAATAATTTGAGGTTACCTCGCAGGTAATAGCATCACCATTAGATGGAGTATAGCTGTATGTAGAACCATTTGCACCGCCAATGTCAGTACCATTTAACTTCCATTGGTAAGTTGGCAATGTGCCTCCGTTCGTAACGTTGCTTGTAAAATTAACAATACTTCCAGCACAAACGGGGTTTGTTAACGTTGAAATTGATATGCCAACTGGTAAACTGGGGTTAACTGTGACCACGGTATGTGTCGAATTTCTAGAAGCACAAACTCCATTCTTAACAACGCTTCTGTACCAGTAAGGTTGCGAACCTGGTCCAGGAGCATTTAATATGCCGCTGGTGTATGTGTTAAGGGTATTTACAATAGGGTTCCAACTTGAGCCATTGTTTGTTGAGAATTGCCAACTGGTAATTGAACCTCTGTAGCCCGATAAGGTAAGTAGTCCGCTAGTACTGCCACTACAAATACTTGTGCCTCCGGTTACTGATCCACCTAATGTAGTTAAATCAACGGTGAGTGTGGCTATATTACTGTATGCTACACAACCACCTAAATTTGAAGTAATTGCACAACGATATTGGTATCCATTTAATGCTGCAGTAGCTCTATTTATTGATAAACGAGCTGTTGTTACATTTGAATATTGTGGTGTTGCAGATGGTAAGCCGTTGTTAAGGTTATTCCACGATCCGCCTCCATCAGTAGAAACTTGCCAACGATAGGTTGATGGCGCAGAAACAGTCATTAGTAATGTTGGAATTGTTGTATTTCCACCTTCACAAACACTTTTGCTAACAGGTTGATTTGTAAGTACTGTTGGATAAGCATTTACTGTTACAGTATTAATATCCCAAACCCCAGAAGTTGTGCCGTTGTTATACTTAAAGTCTGTAATTTGATATACCCCAGGTATAGAGGCAATGAGTCCATTATATGGGTTAGTATTAATACCTGAAATTGTAATAGGAGCGCCACCATCAATAGTATAGCTAATAGTGTAGTTATAATTAGCAGGCAAAGCTGTAAAAGTAATAGGAATAATACTTCCTGCGCAAACAGTAGATGCACTCGAGAATCTAGCTCGGTATTTCAAAGTTGATGCTGCTCCTAGAGTATACTCATGAGTAGTAAAAGTTTGCAAATTGGTGGTTTGAACGGTTCCATTGTAATCATCACTTGGAGGAGCAGGTGGATTATCTGATGTTACCAATGACCACCGGCCTGGTGTTGTTGAGTTATACTCTGCAACCTTTATATCATTTATTCCTCCAACGGTTGTTAATGGTGTTATGTCGCTCTCACTATCCCATCTTAAACGGACTTTTGTTGAGGAAATAGCAGGACCAGTTACACGCCAATATTCCGAAGTGCTAATAGCCGATAAAGTACCATCAAATAATGATGAGACATGTGGAGAATTGAAATATTCTACTTCCCATAATCCAGCGCTAACAAGCGTTAGATATAGTTTACCATTCCTTCCACCTTTACCTACAGGGAAGTCAAAGAAAGTACCGGCATTCATATTTCTTAATAATGGACCACTTACAAATGAATTGGATCTGCCACCAGAAGGAATAGTAGTCGACGCAAGTCCTGTCATGGTTAATTTATTAGCAGCAGATGTACTAATAATTCCATCAGTAAGGGTAAGATTTCCTGTCATTTCAACTGGATCGTTAAGAGTTAAGCCCGAACTATTATTTATTGTTATATTATTAAAAGCGTTTGCTCCTATGAAGCTCGTTAAAGCACCAATGCTTTGAGGGCTCGATCCATTAAAGTTAACAATGGCATTAACACCACTTCCAGCCCAAAATGATGCTCCTGCTGCGCGGGTTATTGATCCATTCAGAAAGATTGTACGATTATTTACAGTATTATCAAGAATTGCAGTTCCATTAATATCGAGACTACTACAAATTGTATAGTTTACGGCAGGTATTATAC
>JBPXJX010000713.1:0-2013 GCA_051715525.1 Bacteroidales bacterium | reverse complement strand
CAACGCAACACTATTGCTTCAATTACGTTAAGTGAGCTATCGGCTAACAAAGCAGATGTTGTTGCAACAGCTTGTCCTCTTTGCAAGAAAACATTTAAATCGGCTGCTGAAGATATAAGAATAGCCGATATCTCAGAGATTTTGCTTGAGAGTTTATCTGATAAGCAGAATAAAACAAAAAAGAAAACTATTTACGAAAAAGAGACTATTTAATAAAAAACTAATCAATGGAACACAACAACGATTTAGGCTTTAACAGCCTTTTAATTCATGGTGGCATGAGTAACGACCCGATGGGAAGCGCCACGGTACCTATTTACCAAACATCAACATTTGCATTTGAGAGTGCCGACGAAGGAGCTCGATGCTTTGCAGGCGAAAGCAAAGGGTACATGTACACTCGTATAGGCAACCCAACAATATCTGCATTAGAGAGACAAATAGCTATCCTTGAAGGTGGTTTTGGCGCAGTGGCCGTATCATCGGGTATGGCAGCAGTATCAACCATTTATATGGCTTTCCTAAAATCAGGTGACCATATTGTTAGTACCGATGCTGTTTATGGTCCATCGAGAGGGATTATGGAAAGCTACTTCAAGAAATTTGGGGTTGAAAGTTCATACATTAAAACATCAACTGCAAGCGAGATTGAAAAGGCAATAAAACCTAATAGTAAAATGCTTTTTATCGAAACTCCAACCAATACTACAATGGAGATTTCGGATTTAAAGGTTTGCGTTGAAATTGCTCACAAACATGGCTTAATCGTAGTTGTTGATAATACATTCTGTAGCCCTTACCTTCAGCGTCCTATTGATTTTGGAGTTGATGTGGTTTTCCACTCAATGACAAAGTTCATCAATGGTCATGCCGATATCGTTGCAGGGATTATTATAACAAAAAATGAAGAACTTTATAAAATTGTAAGACCTACCATGGTTGGAATGGGTTGCAATATGGATCCACACCAAGCTTATATGGTACTTCGTGGGGTAAAAACCCTATCTATCAGAATGGATAGAGCTCAGGAGAATGCAATCAAGGTTGCTGAATTTCTAGAAAAGCATCCAAAAGTTGAGTGGGTTAAATATCCTGGATTAAAATCTCATCCTCAATACGAGCTGGCCAAAAAGCAGATGAAAGGCCCAGGTGCCATGATTAGCTTTGGTCTAAAAGGTGGTTTAGATGCGGGTAAAGTTTTAATGGATAACGTTAAACTTGCTATGCTAGCTGTTTCACTTGGTGGAATCGAAACCCTTATCCAGCATCCAGCTTCAATGACACACTCAAAGATGTCGAAAGAGAATCGTGAAAAAGCTGGAATAACTGATGGTTTAGTAAGATTTGCAGTTGGTATCGAGGATTTAAAAGATATCATTGCTGACCTTGAGCAGGCGTTAGGAAAGGTTTAAGTATTTATCATATTACTTTAACATAAAACTCACCCGTTAGGTGAGTTTTTTTTATTCCATTAAGTGATTGTTATTTTAATTTATAGTACTAATTTTGAACTAGTTATAAAAAAGAGTTAATCATTAATCCAAAAAAATAATTACTATGAAAAATTTAATTACCAGCTCACTAATACTCCTCATTTTCTTCAACTTTGTTTTCACTTCGTGCTGTAACAATGAAAATAGAGAAGTAAATCAAAACGAAGAAAAGCTTTTAATTGAGAAAGTTATAAATAACTCCATTGGATGGGCAAAAGAAAAAGACTTAAAACTTCTTTATAGCGTAATTGCTAATGATTCGGCATATTTAGAAGTACATCCAAACGATAGAGTTGTAAAAGGGTTTGAGGATTTCAAAAAATCAGAAGATTTTTGGATGAATCCCGATTTTAAAGCAAAGCGTTATCAAATCAGAGATTTACAAATAAGTGTCTCAAAATCAGGCGATGTTGCATGGTGGTATAGCATACTTGACGATATTAATGAGTGGAAAGGTCAGCCTGCAAACTGGGAAAATTCAAGATGGACCGGTGTTCTGGAAAAAAGAGATGGGAAATGA
>JBPXJX010000712.1:0-1461 GCA_051715525.1 Bacteroidales bacterium | reverse complement strand
TTTATTTCTAAATAATTAAGATTTTAATATATTTATATCCTACAAATATCATCTATAAATCAATATCAATAACTTTGGCCTAGTTAAAAAGAAAAATTATATGGATAATATCTTTCAAAGAATAAACGAGCTATCGGAGAAGTATCGCGACTATACCGCGGAAAACCTATCGAAATTGGTGAAAATTAAATCGTTAAGCACTCAAGAAAAAGAAGTTCAGCTTGAGCTGAAGCGCCAGATGGAAGAGGCTGGTTTTGATGAGGTTAAGATTGATGGTTTGGGCAATGTAATTGGTCGCATTGGGAATGGGAAGAAAATCCTTGCTATCGATGGTCATATGGATACCGTTGATATGGGCAATATGGACAACTGGAACTTTAATCCGCTAGGTGGTGAGATTAAAGATGGTTTCGTTCATGGTCGTGGAACGGTTGACCAAGAGGGCGGTCCTGCTGCTTTTGTTACCTCCGGAAGAATTCTTAAGGAACTTGGATTTGATAAAGATTTGACAATCTACTTTGTTGGTAGCGTTATGGAAGAGGATTGCGATGGTCTTTGCTGGAAATATATTGTTGAAGAGGATAAAATTAAACCCGATTTCGTAATAAGCACCGAGCCTACAAACCTAAATATATATCGTGGTCATAGGGGCAGGATGGAGATGCATGTTCATTTCTATGGTGTTTCATCGCATGGCTCAGCTCCTGAACGTGGAAAAAATGCAATTTACATGGCATCTAAAGCCGCTTTAGAGATTGAGAAGTTAAACGAAAGGCTTAAGTTCGATGAGTTTCTTGGAAAAGGTAGCGTTACCATTTCAGAAATCATTTCTGGAAGTCCATCACTTTGTGCAGTTGCTGATTATGCACGTGTTCACCTCGATAGGCGTTTAACTTGGGGCGAAACAAAAGAATCTGCTGTTAAAGAGGTTGAAGAGGTTGTAAAAGGGATGAATGCTAAGGTTGAAGTTTTAAATTACTCTGAGAAAGCTTATACAGGCCTAGAGTATGGAATGGAGAAATATTATCCAACTTGGAAAATGCAGGAAGATCATCAAGTGGTTCAAACGGGCGTAAAAGCCTTTAAAAACCTATTCAATAAGGATGTGAAAGTTGATAAATGGACATTTTCAACTAATGGCATCATGACTTGTGGAACATATGGTATTCCTACCATCGGGTTTGGTCCTGGAAATGAAGTTTTGGCTCATGCTCCAAACGAAAAGGTCCCAGTAAATGATCTTGTTATTGCATCTGCATTCTATGCTGCATTTGCGTATGAGCTAGTAAAATAAATTTCTTTGTAAAAACTTTTGTGCTCTTTGTATTTTAATATCTAACCACAAAGTAACACGAAGGCAACACGAAGTATCGCTAAGGTAAAAAATAATAAATCATAAAAATATGAACCTAAAGAACAAAATTGAAGACTTAAGCAAGCTCAAGTCCGAACTTTATAAGA
>JBPXJX010000711.1:0-1967 GCA_051715525.1 Bacteroidales bacterium | reverse complement strand
GGAAGATAATAAAAGCAAATAAAGAAGATAGCATCATTGATGAAACTCTTAATAAGCCAAGAGTATCCTCTCTGCCTATAACACCCAACAATGGCTTAACAAGACCCACGAGCACTAAGAAGGTTAACACAACTGCTACGTGAACCCATAATCTACTTCCATTCCTAAACCCTGGTGTTATAGCAGCAAGAATAATTCCAATAACAACTGGAATTAGCGCTGTTATCGAAGGTGTTTCAGAAGCTAAATATCCCCAACTCCCGAGAATAATAAGGATAAGTGCATTCATAAAATTAATAATATAGGGCTTCATGATATTGTTTTTCAAACAAACATAAGAAAGATAATAAGGTTCATAATTTAAATTAATATTTTTGTTTGAGTGAAACGACTATTTTCCATAGTATTTTTAGTTCTTTTCTCCTTCAATATTGGTGGATTTTTTCTTTTTTTTAGTATTCAGAAGTTTCAAATTCGGAGAGAAATAAAAAACGAAATCAAGGAAAACCTTCCATTGAGTACATTAGCAAGAATTACAATAACACCAGCTAATAAAGAGCAGGTTTTTTGGGAGCATGAAAAAGAATTTCGTTATCATGGAATTATGTATGATGTCGTAAGAAAAGAAGTAATAGATAACCTGAAAACCGTTTATTATTGCATCACCGATACACAGGAAACTACCCTTTTTAAAAAACTTGATACCCTAGTTGCAAGAAATATGGAGGGCAAAAAGGGTGGAGCAAAATCCTTGCAATACTTCTTTAGATTTCTATCAAACTTGTATTCTTTTAATAAAGAAAACATGGTTTTTTATTCAACTATTAATTATTTCTTAACCGATATAATCTCCTTCTATAATCAGCCTTGGGTTAATATTCTAAGTCCTCCTCCGCAATTCTATTCAAGCATCCCAATTAAATAATTTAAACTTTTATTTAATTGAGTCATCTTATTTAATGGAGATATTAAAAAGGATTATTAAAAACCAATTTAATTTAACACAATGAGAAAATTAATTTTGCTCGTATTGGGCATGGTATTTTCATTTACACTTTATTCCCAAACAATCACAGTTATTGATAAATCAGACTTACAGCCGCTTATGAATGTGGCAATTTTTTGTAAGCAACCATCAGTATCAGCTATAACAAACTCAAAAGGTATTGCAGATATAAGTTCATTCAAAGGCCTTGATAGTATTTGGGTTAACCATGTAAATTATACATCAAAAGTTTATAGCTACAAAGAACTTGAGTCTTTGAATTTTAAAGTTTTAATGGTTGAAAAGCTCTACTCCCTCGACGAATTAGTAATATCAGCAAGCCGCTTTGAAGAGAAGTTAAAAGATGTTGCTCAGCCAGTACAAATTATTCGCTCAAAGGAGCTTGCTTTTGCAAGTCAACAAACTACCGCTGATGTAATACAAAACACTGGAAATGTAATGGTTCAAAAAAGCCAGCAGGGAGGAGGAAGTCCAATAATAAGAGGATTCGAAACCAACAAAGTGCTTATGGTTGTTGATGGGGTAAGAATGAATAATGCAATTTACAGAGGAGGACATATTCAGAATATCATTACATTGGATAATACGGTTATGAGTAAAGTTGAAGTTTTGTTTGGCCCTGGGTCGGTGATTTATGGTAGCGATGCGTTGGGCGGGGTAATGTATTTCCACACCAAAAACCCCCTTTTGTCTGATGATAATTCGTTGAGCGTTCAGGCAAATGCATTAACCCGTTTTTCAACTGCTAGCTCAGAAAAAACGGCTCACGTTGACTTTAATTTAGGTGGGAGAAATTTTGCCTCGCTAACAAGTGTTAGCTACTCCCAATTTGGTGATTTAAGGCAAGGAAACAATCGAAATCCATTCTATGGAGATTGGGGTAAAAGAACATTTTATACAGAACAAATAAATGGTAAGGACTCCATGTTGGTAAACAGTAATCCTAATATTCAAAAAAAAT
>JBPXJX010000710.1:0-1289 GCA_051715525.1 Bacteroidales bacterium | reverse complement strand
TGGAGCCATTCCAAAGGACTTAAGGTTTGTAAAGAAAGCGATGATGAAGGCTTTTGTTGAACCAATGAAGAGCACAACCGATAGCACTTTGGCTCAAATTGATAGTTTAATTCATGGATTCTATAAAGAGAAGAAGCCTTGGATTTACAGCACCAGATTGGATGATATTAATAAGTCAGTTGCCGAAGCGAAGAGACAATTTGGTTATAATATGTTTCCCGAAATGAAGGCTAGCTGGGATGCTTACCCAGAGCATATCGGTCATAAAGTATTTGATGGTTGTTTCAGATGCCACAATGATACACACGTTAGCACCGATGGAAAGAAAACTATCTCTAAGGATTGCAATATCTGCCATACCATTGCTTCGCAAGGAGTAGCAGGTCAAGAGGAGTATTCGCCACTAAATAAATCGCTTGAATTTAAGCATCCAAAGGACATTGGTGATGAGTGGAAAACTTCGAAATGCTCTGTTTGCCACAGGAATCTATATTGATAATTTTCTCAATCAAAATACAAACCCCTCACTTAGTTGAGGGGTTTTTTATTACATTGCATCGAACTTATTCGGAATTTATAAAGTGAGCGAAAATATTTATCGAGGAGTTTGTATTAGTCCAGTTGGGGAACTGATCATCGAAAGCGATGGCGTTTCCTTGATCTCAATCCTCTTTAATAGGGACAATTTATCTATTGCTCAAAATCCTGACAGCATTATAAATCAATGTGTCAATCAATTGGATGAGTATTTTAAAGGCGACCGAAAAATATTTGATTTGCCATTGAACCCCAAAGGCACCGATTTTCAGCATAAGGTTTGGGATAAGGTTTACGAAATTCCATTTGGAGAAACTACCTCGTATGGTAAAATTGCAATTACATTAGGCGATTTAAAACTTAATAGGGCTGTTGGCCTCGCTAATGGTGCCAATCCAATACCAATCGTCATCCCTTGTCATAGAGTTATTGGTGGCGATGGTAGCCTTACCGGTTATGCAGGTGGATTAGAACGAAAAAAGTGGTTGCTTAATCATGAATCTCAATATCATTCTATTACAAAAGGTCAACTAAAATTATTTTAGAAAATTTATTCTTTGTGCAGCAATTTTAAATTTTAAGCGTCGTTAACTTCACAAGTTATATTATCTATATAAAAAGAGTATTTAAAATTTGCAAAAGAGTTATTTGTGGTAGCATTTTGGTAGTTTCGATTTGCAATATGTTATTATCCTTAATTTAGTTATAAGAGTTATTATTAAAAATTAATCTAATCGTTTATGCTTAAAAAT
>JBPXJX010000709.1:0-19519 GCA_051715525.1 Bacteroidales bacterium | reverse complement strand
ATGTTAACAGGAAGCAATTGTTCACCAAGAAAAGGCATGTCATCTTCAATAATCAGCTGATAATCGGCAACCATAATTATCTGAACCGAGATAGGGAAGCGTTTGAATCCTATAAGAAACAGCTTTTAGGAAAGGCATTGATGAAAAGAAATCTTTACCTGTTTAAATCAGCCTATGAAAACAGCGACAAAACCCTTACAGGCATTAAAAAACACTATAAAAATAGCGAAAAGAGCATTCGGTCAAGCACAATAAAGAAGTACGCATCAGAGTTGAACCTAGAGCTATTAGATAATAGTAGAAAGAGCATTGACTACGCATGGCATATTCAGCAGATATTGACGTTTCACCCTAACCATAGAATAAACTATGCGTCTATTCTTAAAATAATCAATAATGCCAATGGTAAGGTTAGTATGATTACGCTTAAAAGGCACTTAACACCTGAACTCAAGGATAATATTAAAAAGCATAATAGAAATCTCAAAGCCGTAAAGAGAAAATCATCAGCTGAACTTATACTGGAATACTACAATGATTGCCTTAAAAACGCTTACATTGTTCGATATAGTGACCTGTTGAGCATTCAGAATATTATTAACCAAGAGATAAATAAGGGTATTAGTTTAGAAGCCATCAAGGGCTATGTAAGAAAAATCGATAACTCAGTAAGAATTGAACGTAAGCCATCATACCTTAGAACCAAGAAAGATTCTACTAAAGACCTAGATTTTGAGGGTAATGAAATTGTGGACAGCAATGATGATACGTTAGACGGCTTCTTGAAGGATGAATCGTACCTAGAGGATGCAAAGAAGAAAGAATCGGCACAATTTGACCAAATTATTAAAGAACTTTCTAAAAAATAGTTTTTTATGACCCCTTGTTATATTTTATGGCAAGGGGTTTTTACAATTACTCATAGTCCATAGGGTACATAAACTCTATCATATTGCCCCTCTCTAACAGCTCTTTCAAAGCTCTACTGGCTTCTGATTTTTTGAAATGACTTTTGGCTTCTGGTATCGACCTAAAAGGAAAATCAATTCCCCTATTATTACAGAGTTTATTAAGCAATGTGATTTGTCGTGTACTGGCAGCATCTTCAGCATTGATTTTCGTTTTACTTATAAAAATGTTAGTGGTTTGCATTGCTTTTTATTTCTATATATAAAAAAGACGTACTTAGTATTTTGTTCTGGAAACGATAATAAACGTACCAGTTACCGCAAATTGATGATATGGTATTCTGATGCGGTTTGATGTCGATGGTGGGTAAAAGGGGCTTAAAATTCGATTCCTGATACTATTGAGTGATTGAATCTGGATGAGATTGGGATGAAAATTCAAATTTTAAGTGGAGGTGGTGCGATTCCTCTTGTTTCTTCTCAAAGAAATGACGAACTTGGTAACGGCATTAATCTTTTTACACAACAACTTCAAAATTATTATAAAATGAAAAAAGTAACAGTAGAAGTAACCGACAAAATGGAAGCAGCAATTGAAGCATTCTATGAAATTTGGAAAGACGATTATACAAATGAAGGAGTTCTTATGGAACTTTTAAAAACAGGCATTGAACACAGTATTTCCACAGAAGAGAAAGAGGACAAAGAAAAATATGAAATAATCTCTAAAATAATGGGAAGCAAAGGTTACAAGAATAGACTATGGGATATGGAATAGTTGTCATTCCAATTTAACTATGGCTCTGTATTACCTTTCGAATTAAATAATCGGATTTCTGGTCAGAAATTCAAGTAATTAGATATGAAATTTGAGGATAAACATTGGTTTGAACAAGCCAAGCAGTACCATCAGACTGGTAAAGGGATTGAATATTTTCGTGGTGAATTGAGTGATGGTGACTATGTTGATTGCTTATTAAAATATGATGACTATGGAAATCTGGTTGGAATACTTAATCATTACCCTAAAGATAAGGTTATAAGCCCAATAGCTTATGAAAAGGCTGGAAACATATTAATTCAAGTTCATCCAAAGAAAAGGGGCAGAAGAATTGCATCAGCCCTTCTTGATGAATGTCGCAAAAGATATACAATCGATTTTAAGCAACAAATACTCACTGATGATGGTTTACTATTCTTAAAAAAATATACATCAAAACGTGGGTTGATTCTTTAAGTTTGATTTTTGATGATATTTGAGTTGCTGGCGACATAAAATGTACTTAATATTTGTTTTTTTATGCCCTTGAGTGTTTGAATCTGATGAGAATGTTACTGGTGGATAAAATAAAAATAAAAAACACCCTCTATGGTCGGTGGAGAGGGTGTCTTAAACCTAATAAATACGGCATATCTGAATGAGTGGCAAATCAAATATAGGTAAAATTGTTATACGGCTAAAAGCAGATTGGCTTAATTTGTTTTTAAAATAGGCTTTGAATCGTTGTTCTATGATGTTTTTGAAGATTCGAACTTGATTTAGAATAGAATCGGCATACCTAATTATCTTTTCTGACAGGTATTTGTAAAAAACAAAACCTAAGATATAATCACGGAATTGGTCGGCATCCATCTTGCCCCGAAGGGTATTTGCTATGTTCCAAAGTTGTTGTTCTAGTTGCTTTTATTGCTCTTCTGACATTGAAGGTTTTGTTAATTGGAGTTCAAATATACATTTTAAAGGTTGTACGAGAGGAAAGAGCAGATTACAAATAATAGAAAAATAATTGTCTATATATAGTATTTAAAGGCTAGTGGAGGAGCTTTTATGTCTAAACAAGCTGTTAAAATTTCACCTATTTTATCAGCAAATCTAAGAGTAACAGGAATCCCATCAGCATAAATGCAAGCATTGTAATTTAATTTGGTTAATGCTAGAATATCCCTCATAACTTGCACAATATCTGCTTCGCCCTTGTTTATTTCTATAAAAATAGGATTTGGAACTTCCATCGATAATGCTGTCTGAATTTTTGGTACATGTCCTACAGTCCACAGAAATGCACTTTTATCATTTACCACATATGCATTACCTCTTAATATAGTATAGTCACCTTCAGATTTATACAGTTTTAATGGCTTGGTTTTGGTAATTGTAACACCTACTAAGCGTGTCTCGCTTGGTGTTACCTCTTGAAAGGCAGACCATTCTTGATTATTAAACCTAGTTTTAGCATGAATAAATATTTCTTTTGGGTAACTACTGTTTTGCTCTTTATAAGACTCTAAAGCCTGAGTTAATAATGCTTTTGCCTCTTTTGGTTTTAAATGAAAATCTCCTTTCTCAGGGTTATACCATGGACCAACCTCCCCCTTAAAAACAGTACCATCACCATTATCTAAAAACATTTGTGCAGCACAACATGCGTTTTGTGGATTTTTGCTTTTTTCGATTTGTTTATAAACTAAACCTAAATAACAAACTCCGCTTCTAATATCTGAAAGTTTCCAAGGTTTTCCACCAGCCTTATAGAAGGCAGCTGTTGAAATAGTCCATGCTAAATGACCTTCGATTTTAGAAAAATTTCTCAATGGAATTCCAAATTTATTCTTAAAATCCCTCCATGCTAATGTACTTTCTCTTAATATCTGAGTTGGTATTGTATGTGCTAATAACCGTGCTTTTAATTGGTCATGGAATTGTGCATCATAGTTGTAGGTGTCTACTTCTTTTTCAATTGCTTTTAATTCTGTATTAAATTCTTCAAAAAGAGTAGGAGAGTATTTAAAATGCTTCGCTTTTGATTTAGAAATAAGAGCTTTGGTCTGAATTAAGTCCTTAGGTAACATAGAATTTGGGCGGCAGTATTTAAAAATTTCATCGGGAACAATGACAAACCAAACATCAACCTTCTCATCTTCATTTTTGATTGATGCAATTATCTTGTTTATAAATAAAGATACTAAATCGTATGTTCTTTTATGTGTGCTTTCATTATATAGTAATCCATCAATTTCGGTATTAGTTATTTCTTTAAAAACAATGTTTGATGGTTCCCATTTACAACCAAATACAGCCTCGAATCCCGGGAACATTGGTCTAGTAATACTGTTTGTATTATAAATGGGTTTCTGAATTTGATTCAAATAGTTTTTAAATATACTTAAACCTATTTGCGTTGCTACCACACCGCTTTTAATACCGTATAGTTTGCTAAGAGGTCCAAAAAGTGCAAGACCATCTCTTGCATCAGTACATTTTTGACCAAGAGCAAATAAAATGTTTGGTTCTTCTATATATATCAGTTCTTTCATTCTGTTTCCATGGGATTGGTTGATTCTTCATCAATGTTATCCAACCCATTCAATTCTGCTAACTCAACTTCTTCGTCTAATGTATTTTCGTTGGGTAATAAGTAGCTCACCTTACCTATGAATTTAACAGGTTCATTTGAAATGTAAATTTTTTCTTCGCTACCTACATCTAAGTAAAATGAGTTCTCATCATCTGATAGATATTTGATAAACGCCAATAATTTCGTTCTCCAAGCATCATTCCACCAATTCTTTCCTTGTCTTCTTCTTGCTGCATGTTGAATGCTTTTAGTTTCGATAAGGTTTATACCCTCATATGTAAAGTAAATATGCGAAGAAATCATTAATACATGATGAGGATATAGTTTAGCAGCTCCAGTTATTCCAAAATGCCAGTTTTTGTCTTTTAATTTCCCTACTAACCGAATCTTATTGAATTTATCCTTTTCAAGTTTTCCTTTTTCAAACCAATAACCAATGCTGTTCGACATCTCATATTCACGAACACCCTTTTCTTTCATTCTTAGTTCAAATGCCTTATTTATAAGTTGAACAATTAATCTTTGGCATTCCGAGTTACTAATAAATTCAGATGTAAATTCATTGGAAAGAATCTGTGGGATTGAAATTTTAATGGATTTATTACTGTTGTATGTTTCTGTTTTTGGTAATTGATACATAAAATCATATTCCCAAGCAAAGGTACATAGGTAATTTTTATAAGGAATAGCTGGAAATGTAAGTGTTCTTGTGTCGAAACCTTTAGGAATAAGATTTTCAAAATTGTGAAATCTCAATTCGCTTGGAAATGAAATAATAGGAAACCAATTTGAATCGTAAATTTCATCCTTTTCAATTACACCTTTATCTTGAAGAAATATTTGTTGATATAGTAAATTGCTTTTCGTTGGGTCTGGGCTGTTTTTTGGAACGGTCTGTTTCTCAAGAGCCTCTATTAAAGTTTGTAATCCAATTGCCCAAGAATCTTTAAAATCTATAGCATTCAAGCGAATGATTTCAATATTTATATCATCGTAGGGAAGTTTTTCATCAATTAGAAGAGGAATAATGAATGTTTGGTCTTTTAATTCCTTCTTAACTTTAGTAGCAACTGCAAGTTCCTTTAGAACACCTTCTCTTTGATTTGATACAGCAGATAGAACTATTAAAAATTTACAGGAGTTTTCTCTAATCTCCTTTTCAATATTACTCCAAAAATCAACACCTTTTGGTAACTCTAAAATATCACACCAGACTTCATAACCCAAACTGATAAGTTTTAACGCCAACCATTTCGTAAAATCATTGTCATCTGGTGTTGCGTGGCTGATGAAGATTTTGTTTCTCATATCACTCCAAATATAGCAAATATGTATTATTGTTCGTGAAATAGAATGTCATTAAAGATATTGATTTGAGGTGGGAATTTATAGAATTCCATTTGAATTACTATACCACAAAGCCTATTAAATCTTCAATATTTATCTACTTCAATAATTCTTTGGCGATTTCATTTGTAACAAAACCAAAATCATTTGCCTCATGAGAAGTTGCATTATTTGACCTTATGTTAAAATTATCTCCCATGTATTGTACGTAAAAAACCAATCCAGTAGGTTGTAATTCATGTGTGTATTTTAATGCAATTTCCCCATTTTCGAGTAATCCGTCCTCTTTCCAATAATGTTTCAATCGTCTAAACTTAAATTCCAACCATTTACCAAAATCCAATTCGACTTCATTAGTAAACTCAATATTAAAAACATCACCAGTAGTCCAGCTACATCCCATGCTATAGGTTTTTATAAAAGGGTTATAGCTTTGCTCATCTTTTTCATGATATTTTTGGGTATCTGAATTACTTCTTATGTAATCCAAAAGTTCCGTCAAAAATTTTCTACCACTATCAATCTTTTCTTTTTTAAGATTAAGTGATTTTTGATTTTCTATTTTAATCATAATCTAATGTTATTATTGAAGGTATGGTCAAATGCATATTAAATACAGATACAGCATTAATGAGAAAAAGTTTTTAGGATTTAGGCAGCAAATATTGAATAGATTTAAATCTTCTCTATAGGTGCTTCTACCTTAATTCTTTCAGTGGGTCCTTCCAAAATTTGAGTATACTCATTACCAAATTTATCTTGTATAATCAATTGAATATCAACATAACATTCTCTGGGAGCTAATCCAAAAGGCTTGGCAGTAAAAAGAATTTTTATGTCTTCTTTTTTCTCAACAGATTGCCCGATTATCGATTTAATATTGTGGTTAGTCGTATTTTTTGACAATTCTACAAAATCAACAATATTGGCTATTTCTCCATTATTCTTTAACCTTAACTCAACCCTATCGGTTAAATGCATAGAACCATTCCATTCTAACTTTGGTTTGTTAAGGTGTTTTTCTTGAATCTTTCTTAACTCAGCTTCTTTCTTATTAAACTCCTTTGCTTCGATACTTGCTGAAAAATAAAGTTTTAATAGTTCATAACTATCAAGTTGAATCTTGTTTGCTTCAATCATTTGCTCAACCTGTTCTGCTAGACTTCGTGATTGGTTCTCTGATTGTTCTGAGATAAGTTTCAAACTAGTAATTTGGCTTTGTAATTCTTCATTTTTTCTAAATAGCTTATAGAATCCATAAAACGCAGCAATTATTCCAATAAATGCACCTGCCGCTTGAATCCAATCCGTAATTGGTATTCCTCCTAAATTTAAAATTGAATCAATGAGAATCATACAGTCTAGTTTTAAAAACGATTACATCACTAAAAGGATATTATATTATAAATTAACAGTTCATAGGTTTATTTTATGAAACAAGAATATTTTTCCTATTCAATTTGATTACGTAATTCCTGAAGTAAATACCATAGTTAAATATAAGTATCTAAATCTCTTAGGAAATAAAGGTAGTAAAAAGAGTCTGTATTTTTCATTATTGACGTCATTTATCTTGTCTGGTTTTTTTTATCGAATAACCCCATTTACTTTTGTTCTCCTAAATTTATTTTAATGAATAGAAAGAATTTAACAGTGCGTATAGCGCACCAAGACATAATTGAGGATGATGGAACGCTAGACTATATCGTAATAATGGAATTGACAGACCTAGATAGAGTCTAAATTGTATATAAATGCCGTCTCCCTGATGATTTTCTTGAAACTCAAAAAACCTATAAACTCTATGGTTTTGTGCATAATTGAGAATCTTGAGGAATCTCAAGAATAAATGCCATTAAACCATAATAAATTTAAAGTAATGAATAAAGTCGCACTGTATTGCCGAGTTTCACTAGCAAATGGTATCCAAACTACAGAAAATCAAAGAATCAGGTTAGTGGAATATGCTGAAAAGAATGGATTGACATATGATGTTTATGAAGAAACCGAATCTACTAGAAAGACTAGACCAATAAAACAGGCATTAATGGCTCGGTTGAGGAAAAATGAGTACGATGCAGTAGTTGTTTGGAAACTTGATAGATGGGCGAGAAGTTCGTCAGAATTAATTCTTGACACTATGGAAATTGTTAACAGGAATATCGCTTTCATTTCCATTTCAGATAATTTAGATTTCTCAACGGCTAGTGGACGTCTCCACATTCAACTGCTTAGTATTTTTTCCGAATTTGAACGTGAACTCATCCGTGAGAGGACAATTCAAGGGATTCTTCGCAAGAAGCAATCAGGCTATGTATATACAGGGCGTCCAGTAGGAAGTAAGGACAAGAAAAAAAGAAAGAATGATGGTTATATACTGCGAGAGGAAAAAAAGCGAATACATGCACAATCCAAATTAAGCCTCTCCCCAAATAACTAGTACCATTTTTCGAGTTTCTACAAGACCCTATTTTCAAGTCCATCCTCCCCTGTAACTATTCTGCAAATATGAGGGAGAGTTATTTTGCATGTAATAATACATATTGGAAATTCTAATTAAATGATATCAATACTTGCTAGTTTTAATTTACGAACAAGATTGATAGGTTTCTCCTGTTTCAATATTACCTCAAAACCAAATTTCTCCTTTGATTTTTCAGTTAATTCTAGTATAGAGTTAAAGTCATTTACTAAATCATTATATTCTAATGAATTCGAATTGATGGTGTAACTAATCAACATCTCCTTTAATGCAATCATCTTGGTCTCGATTGTGTGTGTCAAAATATAATCCCTAAAGCATAGTGCCACTAATTCAAATGTCCGTAGGGTTGCCATATAAATGATGGATTTGATAGTTAATGAGTATTCGTTAATCAGCCATGCGAGTTTATCTTGAGCTTTTCCCACTGAGTCCATCTGATACGTATTAACCGCCAAATAATCATCACTTTCGATTCGATAGATTATTTTTTTGTTAATCAAGGCAAGCCCAATGCTGTATGTGACTGATTGGTTATAATAAGTCTTATGAGCTATGATATGAATAAGCTGATGTAATTCAAGGTCTGTGAAAAGAGTATCAATTGCATCCTGTAATGTCATCTTTTGTTTTAGCAGTATATATTAATTTTTAGAACACAAATAAGAAATGGTATGTTCGAGGATAGTTTTATTTAAGTTGAATTTACTTACAAATTGTCTTTAGTTGGAATGAGTGATTGCAATGATTAGCTATCTGAACATTTCCTTACCTTTACGCTTTAATTTTAGGTCTATTGCTATGAAAAGTATCGAAAGTAAACTCATTAATAAGCATATCAAGCCAACTGCAATGCGTGAATTGGTATTGAAGTTTTTAAGTGAGCAAAAGAATGCCGTGAGCTTAGCAAATATTGAGAGCATGTTCGACAAAGCAGATAAAGTCACATTATATCGCACTCTGAAAACTTTTGAAGAAAATAAACTTATACATAGCATTGATGATGGTACAGGTTCAGTAAAATATGCACTATGTAGGGAGACATGTGAGTGTAACCCCGATGACCTTCACGTTCATTTTCTCTGTACTAAATGCCAACTGACATATTGTTTAAACGATATTGCGATTCCAACCATTACATTACCTGCCAATTTTAAGCTAAGTACTATTAACATGGTGGTCAAAGGTGTGTGTGCAAATTGTAAATAAGAACTTTGCAACTGAATTGCACAAACAATTTACATATCTTTGCGGTTAATATTTCAAATGAAGACATTTGCATACATATTATCCTTTTATGTTTTGGTTCTCACTGCCATTCCCTGCATTGATAAACCAATGGATAATACCATGCAAAAAACTGAAATCGCTCAAAGTATACCCAACAATCAACAGAACGATGTAGACCTTTGCTCCCCATTCTGTACCTGTTACTGTTGTTCTTCTCCTATTTTTTATCAGATGTTCACCATTCAAATTAATTGTTTCCCGTTCACACAAGAATTTTATTCCAAATTTACTACTACACAGGTTTTATCTCCTATCTACTCAATCTGGCAACCACCTAAATTAAGCTAGTACCTTAAATTTTCCTTTTCATTTTCGTAAGGTTTTCCAAACTTGGATTTCCTATAATTCATTACTATTATTTAATTACACATTTAACTTATGATAGAACGTATTATTCATTTTTCGATAAAGAATAAGTTTATTGTTGGGCTATTCGTGGTGGCTTTAATTGGCTGGGGAACATACTCCTTGACCACATTACCCATTGATGCAATCCCCGACATCACCAATAATCAAGTTCAAGTTATTTCGCTTGCACCATCTTTGGCTGTGCAGGAGGTTGAGAGCTTCATAACTGCACCTATAGAAGTAGCAGTAGCCAATATTCCTGATATTATTGAGTTGCGTTCAATTTCACGATTAGGGTTGTCGGTTGTAACCGTTGTATTTAAAGATGGTGTAAATGTTTACTGGGCAAGACAACAGCTAACCGAACGACTCAAAGAAGCCGAAGGTGCTATACCTGCTGGTTTAGCGAATATTGAACTTGCACCAATTTCAACTGGATTAGGTGAAATCTACCAGTATCATCTGGTTGTTGACAAAGGGCTAGAGGGTAAATACACTCCTATGGAACTTAGAACGCTTCAGGACTGGGTAGTAAGGCGTGAAATGCTTGGCACACCGGGTGTAGCTGATATTAATAGCTATGGTGGATTTGTAAAACAGTATGAAATTGCCGTTAACCCTGAGAGGTTAAGGGGAATGAACATTACACTTACTGATATTTTCGATGCGCTTGAACGCAACAACGAGAATACTGGTAGTGCATACATTGATAAAGACCCAACAGCATTTTTCATCCGTGGTATTGGTTTGGTAAAAACAATTGAGGACATAGAGCAAATTGTAGTTAAGACCAGCTCATCGGGTATCCCAATTCTGATTAGAGATATTGCAACTGTTCAATTTGGCAGTTCAACACGATATGGTGCATTCGTAGTAGATACCTCCGAAGCTGTTGGTGGTGTAATAATGATGCTAAAAGGAGCAAATGCCCATGAGGTAATTGATAACGTTGAAACACGTATTCAATCCATTCAAAAATCATTACCCAAAGGGGTTAAGATAGAACCCTTCCTAAATCGTTCCGACCTTGTAGATAGGGCAATAGGTACAGTATCAAGAAACCTCATTGAGGGAGCGTTAATCGTAATTTTTATTCTCGTTTTAATGCTGGGTAACGTGCGAGCTGGTCTTATTGTGGCTTCGGTTATTCCACTCTCTATGCTTTTTGCTATTTCAATGATGAACCTGTTTGGTGTTTCGGGAAACCTGATGAGCTTGGGTGCTATCGATTTTGGATTGATTGTAGATGGTGCTGTTATCATTGTCGAAAGTGTGGTGCATCGAATAACGATGAGCAAGCACCATCATCAGAGTTCTTTAAGATTAACTCAGCAGCAAATGGACGAGAATGTTTTCGACTCTGCCAAGCGCATGATGAGCTCAGCCACCTTTGGTCAAATCATTATCCTGATTGTTTACCTGCCTATTATGGCTTTGATTGGAATCGAGGGTAAAATGTTCCGTCCAATGGCTCAGGTCGTAGCTTTCGCTTTGATTGGCGCAGCTATTCTTTCACTCACCTATGTGCCTATGGCTTCATCCTTATTCCTTAGTAAGAATACCGAACACAAACGAAACTTCTCAGATAGACTCATGGATTGGTTTCACAAAGCCTTCAATCCTGCAATTAATTTTGCCCTAAGGCGTAAGCTATTAGTTTCGGTTTCAGCAATAGTGTTGTTCCTCATTAGCATATTTATGTTTTTACGTTTGGGTGGTGAGTTTATACCCCAACTCGAAGAGGGTGACCTTGCAGCGGGGGTAATCACACTACAAGGAGGTTCACTTACCAATACAGTTAAAATGGTTGAAAAGGCGAATAAGATTCTACTTGATAATTTCCCCGAGATAAAGCATACCGTTTGCAAAATGGGAGCTGGTGAAATTCCTACCGACCCTACTCCAATGGAAACGGGTGATTACATCATTACGCTCAAACCAAAAAGCGAATGGACATCAGCCAAAACCCGTGAGGAATTGATTGAAAAGATGGAAGAAAAACTAGTTGTATTAGCAGGGGTTAAATTTGAATTTCAGCAACCCATTCAAATGCGCTTTAACGAGCTGATGTCTGGCTCAAAGCAGGACATCGCTGTAAAAATATTTGGTGATGACCTCAATATTCTAGCAGAGAAAGGGGCAAATGTTGAGAGAATTCTTCAGCTCATTGATGGTGTTGAAGATATTAACGTGGAAAAGGTTACAGGTTTAGCCCAAATACAGGTTGAGTACAACCGAAAGCGTTTAGCCCAGTATGGTCTTTCCGTTGAAGAGGTAAATCGAGTCCTCCGTGCTGCATTTGCTGGAAGTCAGGCAGGAATTGTATTTGACCAAGAGAAACGATTCGGATTAGTAGTCCGTTTAGATAAGGATTACCGTAAAAACATTGATGATGTGAAAAGTCTCTCGGTTGCACTTCCAAATGGTAAGCAAATTCCCCTCGAACAGCTGGCTAGCATTGAAATAAAATCGGGCCCTGCTCAGGTTTCTAGAGAAAATACCAAAAGACGTATAACCATAGGTTTTAACGTTCGTAACCGAGATGTACAGAGTGTGATTAACGAGGTTACAAAACAGATTGACCAAAAAGTAACCCTTCCAACTGGGTATTATGTGTCGTATGGGGGTCAATTCCAGAACCTAGTTGCAGCCAAAAATAGACTCGCAGTTGCTGTTCCTGTTGCATTGCTTCTCATTTTTGTTTTACTATACTTCACGTTTCATTCAGTAAAGCAAAGCCTTTTAATCTATACTGCTGTACCCATGTCAGCCATTGGAGGCGTATTTGCGCTGTGGTTGCGTGATATGAACTTCTCCATATCGGCAGGTGTTGGTTTCATTGCGCTATTCGGTGTTGCAGTTCTTAACGGAATTGTGCTCATTGCCGAGTTTAACCGTCTCGAAAAAGAGGGTGTTACCGACATTATAGAACGAGTCAAGAAAGCATTACATACACGTTTACGACCCGTTTTAATGACAGCAGCCGTAGCTTCGCTAGGTTTTCTGCCGATGGCACTATCAACCTCTGCTGGTGCAGAAGTGCAAAAGCCTTTGGCAACAGTGGTAATAGGCGGTCTTTTATCTGCAACCCTACTCACGCTGATTATTCTACCTGTGTTTTACATTTTCTTTTCAACCAGTTCTTTCAGAAATATTTTTAAAGGGAAGAGAGTCAAAACGCTGCCGTTAGTTCTGCTGCTTTTTATTGGTTCGTCTTTCATTAACACCACAAAGGCACAGCAAGTAAAAACCATCAGCATAAAACAAGCGGTTCAAATGGCTTTGGATAGCAATCTAGCTATACGTTCATCAGCTTATTCTGTCGATGTTCAAAAAGCTCTCAAGGGGGCATCATGGGATATACCAAAAACGGCAATCGATGGAGAGTACGGACAGATTAATTCCTACACCAAGGACAACAGCTTTTCTCTTTCACAATCGTTCGCTTTTCCAACGGTATACATCAATCAGAACAAGCTAGCGAATGCCAACATCAAAAGTAGTGAATGGCAGCTTAAAGAGTCGCAACTTGAAATTGCCACTCAGGTAAAGCAAGTTTACTGGCAAATAGCATACTTGCACTCAAAGCAAAAGCTATTTGCGTATCAGGATAGTCTATATTCAGGTTTTCTTAAAGCAGCCGAACTCAAAGCAGAAACTGGAGAAACGAATCAGCTCGAAATGATTTCTGTACGCTCGCAACGGCTCGAAATCAAAAACCAGCTACAGCAAATAAATGCTGACTTGGTAATATACGCTCAAAAACTTAAAACACTTTTAAATGTAGAAATCAACGTTTATCCTGAGGATACAGTACTGCAACGATTGATTTATATTCCAATAAAAGATAGTTTACCAATCAGTGGAAGTCCATCTGTTGGGTATATAAAACAGCAAGTAGAAATATCTAGGTTTGAAAAAAGACTGGAACGAAGTAGAATGATGCCTGAGTTTACCGTTGGGTATTTCAGCCAGACCATGCAGGGAATTCAAGAGGTTAATGGAATACCTCGCACGTTTGGAACTGGTAACCGTTTTACTGGTATACAAGCAGGCATTGCAATTCCACTATGGTTTAGACCGTATACATCTAGAACAAAAGCGGCAAGACTGAAAGAACAGGTAGCGCAAACAAATGTCGAATACTATTCCAAATCGCTTTCGGGAAATTACCATTCGCTCATGGGTGAATTCACAAAGTATAACAATAGCATTGTATACTATGAAAAACAAGCTATTCCCGAAGCTGAAATAATTATTGAGCAAGCGACACGCAGTTATAAGGCTGGGGCAATGGACTACATCGATTATATCCTAAATCTTAGCCGTGCATTGGGCATAAAGCAGAACTATCTTGATGCGCTCAACAATTACAATCAAACCATTATTTCTATTGACTTTATTACAGGTAAAATCTTTTAAATACAAATATTATGTTAAAACATAGCTTAAAACTATCAATCCTTATTTCTGTTTTACTTTTTGCACTGGTATCATGCAATGGTAGCAAAGAAGCCAACAACAAAGAAGAAAAGCTTGAAGTGTTACCCGAGGATATTGTTGAACTTCGAGGTGACCAAATAAAACTGGCAAAGGTTGAAACAGGCGTTTTCGAAACCATTTCGCTGAGTGGAACGCTAAAAGTTAGCGGCACAGTGGCAGCAGCACCTCAGAATTACGCAACAGTAAGTATGCCTTTGGGTGGTTTTGTTAAAAGCACCACTCTCTTGCCGGGCAATGCGGTTAGCAAAGGTCAAACACTCGCAATACTCGAAAACCAAGAGTTTGTTGAAATCCAGCAGAGTTATTTAGAGACAAAAAGTAAGTTTGAATATGCCGAGGCTGAGTACAATAGGCAAAACGAGCTGTATAAGAACGATGTTTCTTCCAAGAAAAACATGCAACAGGTTACCTCTGAATACAAAAGCCTTAAAGTTCAAGTAAAAGCATTGGAGCAAAAGCTATCGCTCATTGGTATCAACTCCCAGAGTTTGAATGACGAGGGTATTAGTAATTCCATTGCCCTAGTTTCTCCAATCTCGGGTTACGTTAAAGCCGTTAATGTGAACATTGGTAAGTTCGTTTCGCCATCCGATGTTCTATTCGAGATTGTGAACACGAGTAACCTCTACCTTGAGCTTACCCTCTTTGACAAGGACGTTTCTAAAGTTTCCAAAAATCAGAAAATACGCTTTTTCATAAATGACGAAACCGAACAGCACGATGCCATCGTTTACCAAACTGGTAAATCAGTTAATTCTGATAAAACATACACAGTTTTTGCAAGTGTGCTAGGGGTTTGTGAGAATGTATTGCCAGGTATGTATGTGAATGCAATTATCGAGACAACGAGCAGTAAAGTTACTGCCTTGCCATCAGATGCCATCGTAAGTTTTGACGATAAGGATTACATTTTCATTTTCAATAAGGACAAAGAAGAAGATGGTCAACCTTTTACCGAATATCGCATGATTCAGGTACAAAAAGGGGTTGCTGATAATGGCTATACCGAGGTTATATTACCAGAGGGTATAGATATTAAAACGGTTAAAGTTGTAGTAAAAGGGGCATACAATCTCCTTTCAGCAAAGAAGAATGCAGGTGAAATGGCTTGTTAAATTATATAAACCGTAAAAAATACAACTATGAAAGAAGTAAAAGCATTAGTAAAACCTTTCAGAGCCAATGATATCTTGAGTAAACTACTAGAATCGGGTTACCCGAATATCACAGTTACCTTGGCAGAAGGTACAGGAAACTTTAAGAGTGATGACTCAACAATTTCAACCCATTTCTCAATTACAAATAGTAAAGTAGCTAAAATTGTAATTGTATGCAATGACTCCGAGGTGCAGAAAATTGTAGATATCATTTCCTCTAAGGGGCGTACAGGTAACCCGGGCGATGGTATTATCTATGTTACCGAAGTCCTAGAAGTTTTCAACGTAAAGAATGGTGATAAAGCTGTACTTTAAATTTTTTAACAGCCAATTCTTCCATTTTAGAATTGAAGTTTACTGTCATATAGCTAATAAGAGCTGTATGGCAGTATTAACTAAGTCAGTTAATACGAACATTTAAAGAATAGATGCCAATGAAAAAGCTAATCTTAATCGTATTGTTTCTTGCATCATTTAACAATGCATTTTCGCAAAGCCAGAATTCTAATGGTGTGTATTTAACTTCTAGCGAATTTTTAGCTGCTAAAATTCACCTAAAAGGCGATAGAAAGCATGTAAAGATATGTGCCGATTTAATTTTTAAACCGATGTACGTAAGGGTTAAAACCGAGGGTAAGAAGTACTATTTTCATAAGGATAGTATTTGGGGTATATCGGACAATAAACATATCTACCGTTTTTTAAATAGTAATAGCTATATGGTAATTGCTAATTCAGGCATCATTTTATATTCTCAACGTGACCATGGTAGACACATGCGTCTTTACTATTATTTTAGCGAAACGGCTTCATCCCCAGTTTTACTGTTAACGGTTAAAAACCTAGAAAAGTCATTCAGGGAAAACAAAAAATTTCACGAGCTAATGAATAACCTGAATCTGAAAACTAATGACTTGGCGTTCTATGATAAAAACAGTAAAACCTACAGAATTATTAGTGTGTATAATCAAAGCCTAGAGAAATGAAAAACTTTATAAACTTTTATTTGATAGTGTACTTTATTCTTTACTATGCGCTTGTTTTTGTTTGGGTTTCGTATCGGGTAAAGAAGAAAACTGGATTAAACCCATACCTCTTCAAGAATAGCGATACACCACAGGATTTCTTGGGCGTAATATCAAAATTTATCACATTAATTCTAGTTATTGTTCTTCTGGTAAATGCTTTTTTCCCAGATTATTATAAGTTCTTAATACCAATCTGGTATTTGGAATATTTAACCATTCAGCTCATCGGTTTTGCGCTAATTCATTTTGCACTTATTTGGATACTGATAGCTCAAATCCAAATGGGTAAATCATGGCGTATTGGTTTCGACAAGCAACAAAACACCGAGCTAATGACGAATGGTCTTTTTAGAATTTCTCGCAATCCTGTATTCTTGGGAATGTCTGTTTCTCTTTTCGGCATATTGCTGATAATTCCCAATGCAATTACTTTATTGGTCTTTGTTCTTGGTTTCGTATCGTTTCATGTTCAAGTAAGACTAGAGGAAGAATACCTAATTAAGACTCATGGCAATGCTTATCTTCAATACTGCAAGAAAACTAACCGATGGCTATTTTAATATTCTAATTCTCTAAACCATCGTTTTAAATGTTAATTAACAAAGTCAATTCCCTACAGATATGAAAAAATATAAGCTAAAAAATCTTGATTGCGCCAATTGTGCAGCAAAGATTGAAGAGGGTGTCCGAAAGCTGGAAGATGTAAAATTTGTTGCGGTCAGCTTCGCTAATTTATCATTAACAATAGACACCGATAACCTCGAAGCTGTTAAAGACAGGATTAAGGAGATTGAGCCAGAAGTGGAAGTGGAAGAAGTTGATAAAGAAGTAAAATTGGTCTCAACAAGCGAACTTGCTGAAAACAGAGAAGCCATTGTTAAAGCATCTATCGGCATTCTTCTTTTGCTCATGGGTATCATTTTCAAAAAGGAATTGCACGATACGCCATTCCATTTTGCAGAGTATTTGCTATTCGTCACAGCATACCTGATTGTGGGTTGGAAGGTCATATTCTCAGCCATAAAGAATATCATCAGGGGACAGGTATTTAACGAACACTTTTTAATGTCGATTGCCACATTGGGTGCTTTTGCAATTGATGCTATGCCCGAAGCCGTAGCGGTAATGCTATTTTATGTTGTGGGAGAACTGTTTCAAGATATTGCTGTTGGTCGCTCTCGTAACTCGATAAAATCACTACTTGAAATAAAACCCGATTATGCCAATCTATTAGTTGGTGGCGAAGCAACAAGCGTTTCACCAGAAATGGTAAAGGTTGGAGATACGATTATTGTAAAAGCGGGTGAAAAAATTCCCCTTGATGGAGAAATCGTTTCAGGAAATTCATTTGTAGATACATCTGCCTTAACGGGTGAGAGTGTACCTAGAAAAGTCCGTGAGAAAGATAGCGTACTATCTGGTATGATTAATCAAAATGGTGTGTTAACAATCAAGGTAACAAAGCTATTCAGCGAATCATCTATCTCAAAAATTCTGGAATTGGTTGAGAATGCATCATCAAAAAAAGCGGAAACCGAAAAGTTCATTACAACGTTTGCAAGGTATTATACTCCAGTTGTGGTTATCGGAGCTTTGCTTATAGCCCTCATACCTCCAATATTTTTGAGCGGTCAAACATTTAGCGATTGGATTTATCGGGCATTGGTTGTTTTGGTTGTTTCCTGTCCTTGCGCTTTGGTTATTAGCATTCCATTGGGGTACTTCGGGGGAATAGGCAACGCTTCAAGGAAAGGAATATTAGTAAAAGGCTCAAACTTTTTAGATGCCTTAACTCGGGTTAGAACGGTAGTTTTTGATAAAACTGGTACTCTCACAAAGGGTGAGTTTAAAGTTACTGAGGTTGTAATATCAAACGGTTATACAAGAGAAAAGATATTGGAATATGCTGCTTATGCAGAAACCAATTCAAACCATCCAGTAGCTAAATCAATAACCGAAGCTTATCAAAAAGACAAGGATATTAGCAGGGTTAGCCAAGTAGAAGAGATTTCTGGACATGGGATAAAGGCTGTAATTGATGGTAAGGTTGTACTTGCTGGGAATGATAAGCTGATGCATAAAAAAAATATTACCCATCCTGTATGCAACGTTGATGGAACAGTAGTTCATATAGCTATTAGTAATGTTTATGCTGGATATATCATCATTTCGGACACTCTAAAAGATGATGCTATTGAAGCAATAGAAAAATTAAGAACAAAGAATATTCAAACGGTTATGCTTACTGGCGATAACAAATTTGCTGCCTCAGCCTTTGCCCAGAAATTAAAAATCGACAAATATTTTGCTGAACTGTTACCCTTAGATAAAGTGAATCATATTGAGACCTTAATGGTCGAGAACAAGGGAGGAAAAGTAGTATTTGTTGGCGATGGGATAAATGATGCACCTGTAATAGCTCGTGCCGATATTGGAATGGCAATGGGTGCTCTTGGCTCTGATGCAGCCATCGAAACAGCCGATGTAGTGCTGATGACCGACTCACCCTCCAAAGTTGCCATTGCCATTGATGTTGCTAAAAGAACAAGAAACATTGTATGGCAGAATATCCTGTTTGCCATGGGCGTAAAACTTGCATTCATTATTCTTGGGGTATTTGGGGTAGCAACCATGTGGGAAGCTGTTTTCGGTGATATGGGAGTTGCGTTGATAGCTGTATTCAATGCAATACGGATTTTGAAGAAATAGGTCTATATATTTTTATCTGAGTTAAAATAAATGAGTAAATTGTTTAACCTAAAATAAATAGCTATGAGAACAGAATTATTATCTACTATCACTGTTTGGTTGGGTATGGCAGTCTCAATTTATGGACAAACCAACGACTCGCTTACAAATAAAAGCGGTATCTACATGTCGGCAGTTGATTTTTCATCAGGCAAGCTAAAATATGAAATAAACTGTTTGACCCAAAAACACAAAATTAAATCAGCCGATTTTTTTAACACAGATGTCATTAAGATTGTGCATAAAGACAGTACCATTAAACTTTCAAAATCTGCAATTTGGGGTTTCCGCTTATGCGATGGTAAAGAGTATAGAATTTATCAGAATAATGAGTATGAAATTTTCGACAAAG
>JBPXJX010000708.1:0-3335 GCA_051715525.1 Bacteroidales bacterium | reverse complement strand
CATTAAGGAATGCAACAGGAGATGCTTCGGCTAGCAAAGGAAATTTGCTTTCGATCGACTTCCATAAAAGAGGATTTTCGTCATTAAATAACTCTGCAATTATTCCGTCGACCCATAAAGATCCGCTAATAGGAAGGTTGAAGCTTAATTGATTTCCAAATATTGAGACTAAAATTAATGATTGGGTTATTCCCTCTCTAATCCAACTTGAGTATTCTCTAACTTTGCCATACATGGATGCCATGTACCTTCTTGTTGGCTCAAGTTCAAACGCTGGGTTTATTTCTCTTAATATTTCGAGAAAAGATTGTCGAAGGATTTCAAAGTCATTTTGAGTCAGATATTTTGAAGCATTTGACCATGCATCCAAAGGGGAGGCTATTCTCCAAGTATTTCCAATCTTAACAAATGGAGAGTCTGATGTATTTAACCAACGAGATAATTTCTTTGAATATTCTTCGTAGGGTTCACCTGCCAGTTTTGAAAGTATGGTTTTATCATTTTCATAGCTCTCATCCCATTTGCCAACAATTAAGGCAGGTAAAATTTCTTTAACATTTTCTGGCTTTGCCCATATTGGAAGATTTCTGTTAAACTCAAGTCGCCTTCTTAAGATTGTAATATTTCTTAGTGATTCTTTAGAATACTTTTCTGCTAGTTCTTCTGTTAGCCCCGTTTTTACTAAAGATTTGACAAATAAATCCCTGTCAATTTGTGGGAGCACAATTTTGTTACTCCAGTTTGTTGACGAATCCGCTCCTAAGGGAACAATTACTGTATGTCCATTTGAAACTGCTCGATTTATTACACCTGTGTCTTCAAATCTTGGTATAAGGATTAATGGAGTTTGAAGTGCAGATAGTTTTCTGAAAGCATCTTCATTGTCTACAATTATACTTCTGGCAAAAAAATCTTCTTCTTTGTCGGGATTATTTTTATAGCAAGATAGAACAAATGCTAGTGCTTCTTCTCTGGAGGAGGCTTGAACAGGGATTACTGTAGCTGTTGAAACTAATTTGAAAAGTTCTTCAACCTGCTCTTTTCGGCCTCCCTGTAAAATAGCAGAACTTAATTTAAATTTTGGACCGCTTGACCACTCTTCCCAAAAGTCTTCAGTAGATTGTATTCCTTCATTGGGAAACCTGCCTAAATGTTTGATTGAAAGCCAAGCAGAAACAGTTGGTGCAATTTCAAGCCATTCTTCTAGCAATTCAGCATTAATTACCTTAATGTCTTTCCAAATTCCATCTTTCTTTTTTTCTTCAACCCATTCATCACTTTTTGACCAAAGTCTGGGTGTTACAAATACATAAGTACATTCTGCAGGATTAAATCCAATTGGATTTTTACCTCTCTTCCCATAGTCTTCATCCGCCTTGCCCTTCACATCGGAATTTGCACCAAACTCCCACAGAGAAATTCCTTTCGGCAAATACTCTGTTTCCTCTGTAACTATTAAAATTCCATCCCAACCGCCAATCAAGACATTTTCGCCTGATGGGAACTTGATACTTTGAATCGAATTTGATGTCGCTCTTATTAATTTTCGAACTAGTTCTGGTAGTGTTTCTTGGCAGTTTCTTCTATTAGCCCATTGTCTTAAGTCAGTTGTGTCAACCCATTTCATAGTCTGGCTTTTGAGAATTTTTAGGAAAGATTCTTTGTCTTCTAATTTCAACGACTGCACCTTAGCATGACGCACAACAGTTAAATATATGCTACTCAAAAAAAAGAGGATTAATGAGATAGGCCTTAAGTATCATACATTTATCGTTATAACTTTTGTTTTGGCGTTGCGTAAATACACTTATGCAATTTTCATTATCTCCAAAGCAAAGCTTACTGAGTCCCAGACATGAAAGTCGTAGGTCAGTGATTACTAACAGTAAATTAATTAGTGAGGAATATTTATCTTAACAATTGGGGTGACGTGAATATAGTAAATTAATTTCAAATATCAAATTTTAAGCAAAAATTTTAGAACCCCACAATTGACACATAACGAACCGTGAAAAAACGTTCTAAATTCCTTGGAAAACATTAATCTCATAAATCAATTTAAGCTAACTTAAGGCAAACAACTGCAATTCCCTTGAAAGCTATAATTATTGAAGATGAAACTAACGCTCAGGTTCAGCTAAACAAGCTTTTAACTAAGTATTGTCCGGATATATCGATTGTAGGCCAAGCAGACAATGTAGAATCAGGCCTTTCATTATTTTACGAGAAAATCCAGATACTATTTTCCTTGATATTGAACTTGAAACAGAAAATGGATTCGATCTTCTTCCAGCAATTAACATTCATACATTTTCAGTAATCTTTACTACGGCATATGATAAGTATTCATTAAAAACTATAAAATATGCTTCCTTAGACTATCTCCTTAAGCCTGTCTAGGTGCATGAATTAGTTACAGCAGTTGAAAAACCAAAGTAACAGAAAAAAAAAGAAAACCTATATCAACAATTAGAAATACTACTTGATATGATTAATAAAAGTTTAGAAAGCAAATCAAATAAACCATCTCAAATTCGAAATATTAGATTCAAAGCTATCATTTGAGCAAGTAAGAATTTAATACATAATTATTACTTATAAGAAATAGAAAAAAAATGGCATTGACAATCAATTAAACTACTCTAAAAAATCAGTAATTACATCACATTAAAAAACCCATAGGATATCTATTGGTATTGTTATGAATTTCCTAATTAACACAATAAATATTGAACTAATAAAAAGTAAAGTCTACTAATTTTAAGTAGTTTAAGAATATGACAAAATAATTGATTTTTTAATTTTCCATTTTCCATCAATTAAATTAACTAGTATAAAACGTTCGATACTATTTTTCGAACTATCTTTAGATGTAATCAACAGAAAACCAGCATTTTTGTCTTTACTAAAAGTGATACGTGAAAACTGGAAAGAACCAATTACTCCCGAATTCACCTTTTGATTGAAATCATAATTCTTAACAATCTTAAATTTTCCAATATTTGTAATTTTATCCAAAATTAATTCATGATTTACTGTGTCTTTTTTATCAAAAATAAAAAAATCATCGAAATACTCTGACTCATTTAAACCAAAATCATTTTTTGAAAGAGTAAGAAATAAATTTGAGTTTTCTATAGGTTTTAATTTATTCGAAACAGCAATCAAATTAAATTTTGGAGGAGTTTGCTTAGAAGTAGAATCAAGCAAAATAAAATCATAATATGGGTAAAATGGTGTATCTAAAGACTTCAAGAAAATGTCATTTATAACATTTTGTTCTATTTCTAATATTCGGTTATAATTGACTTTTTCATTGCGAAAATCATCGCATG
>JBPXJX010000707.1:0-1124 GCA_051715525.1 Bacteroidales bacterium | reverse complement strand
TTATGTAAACAGCATAATTGACTATGGGGCTAAAGTTCAGAATAGCCTAGAGATTGTAAAACTTTTTTCTGAACCAGGTAATTACTTTTCATGCCTTGGACGATTTCCCTGTAAAGGTTTTTTGGAAGTTTCACCTGATAGCCTATATAAAGTAGAGATACTTGTACAAGATGCTAGCGGAAACAAATCGACTTTAAAATTCAACATAATTGGTATTTCAAATCCAAAATTATTAAAAAAGCCTATATTTCTTTTGAAAAACACTGTTCTACTCACTTGGGCAATGGATAACTCAGTCATCAATGATACGTTTATACTCCAAATACCCAAGAATGCTCTTTATAACAATTTATACTTCAACTATAGCTTTACGCAAAATAATGATTTCAAGTATTCTCCTGTAATAAAGTTACATACATCAAAAGTACCCCTACATATAAAGCCAAAGCTCTCAATAAAATCAGCTAATATTCCTAAAAAATATCAAACCAAAGCTCTTTTCGCTTACATAGATGAGAATAAAAATATTTCATCTGTATTTGCTGAATACAAGGATGGTTTTGTTAAGGGTAATATCTCATTATTTGGCAACTATGCCATTGCTCTTGACACTGTTTCGCCTGAGATAATTCCCATAAATATCCGTCAGGATGCCAACCTTTCCAATGCAAATGCAATTAGACTTATTGTTAAAGATGACTTCTCGGGAGTTTCAAAAATTGAAGGCTATATCGATGGTCAATGGGCTTTATTCGATTATGATAAAAAAAATAATCTAATTCAATACCAGTTTGATAAAGATAGAATTACTAAGGGAAAAAAACATACACTCGAAGTTATCGTTAAAGACAGCAAAGAGAATGAATGCCGTTATAATTGTAATTTTATTTGGTAAGCATCTCTATACTATTAAATTTGGATTTATATTTGATGTTATATCTTATAAAATATTGAACCATGAAAAAAATTATGAAATTAGGATTGATACTACTTTTAATTCATCCATTATATTCAACGGCTCAAAGGTATAAGGGCAAAGATGTCGCTTTAATATCTTATACCATAACAATAGATGAAAAGATCAAAACCATTTTAGATACGTTCGGTGATCAATTTCCAAATGT
>JBPXJX010000706.1:0-2077 GCA_051715525.1 Bacteroidales bacterium | reverse complement strand
AGCAAAAACCAACTGGTTGCAAGAGAAGAATGAATTTACTGGTCGCTGGCGAGTAGGGTTTGGCGTAAATGTTATGGAGCCAACAGGTGTTGATGCTCAGTTTTACAGGTTGAGCAAACTTTGCACTAATAATTTTTCAATAATTAAAAAACTATCGATTGGCGTTTGGGCAGGAAAAGAGGGAGTTTTATCCAAAGGCATGCTTAAAGATATTGAAGGATGGGAGAGTGGTGGAGTTAGGTATGGGATTGATTTTAAATTTTATATTCCTGTTTTTCTAAATCCTTATATTGGTTTTGGAGCCGAAGGTGGTGAAAGAAAATTGTTAGGTAAAAGTGGTTTTTATCCCGATGCCATTGCAAAGATTGGGATTGAACAAAGGGTGTTTGGAATAAAAACGTCAGGTAAGTCGTCGTTAAATGGCACATTATTTATCGATGGTAAATTCAATAAATGTTTAAGCGAAGATTTCTTTTATATTCTTCCAAGTTTTGGAATAAGATTTCATTTCCTATAAAGAAAGAGGTCCAGTTTTTTAAGAAACTGGACCTCTTTTATATTTTTTTTGATTTTTTTATATTTCAAAAAAGCTAATACTCTCTTTAAGTTTTTCCGACTCATGATTAAGAAAAGAAGCTGTTTGGAGCAGTTTTTCTGCTGCTTGGGCATTAAGTTGTGTCGAGGTATCAAACTGTAAAACAGCGTTATTTATTTGCTCTGAACCAATGCGTTGTTCGTTGCTCGATGCAGCAATCTCTTGCACTAATTTGGCTGTTTTCTTGATGTCAGGAACAAGCTCATCCATCAATTTAACAACATTTTGGGTCGTATGAACGCTAGAATTTGATAGGGCATTTATTTCGTCTGCTGCATTTCGACTACGCTCAGCAAGTTTACGAACTTCTGCTGCTACTACTGCAAAACCACGACCGTATTCACCCGCTCTGGCAGCTTCTACCGCAGCATTAAGGGCAAGAAGGTTAGTTTGGAATGCAATATCATTGATAATCTTAATCTTATCGGCAATCTGATTGATCTCTTTTAACGATTCATCCGAGGCTGTTCCAACTTTTTGAGCATTCATTGCAATTTTGTTTGCAATTCGTTCTGCTTCCGCTGCATTATCTGAGTTCGCTTGAATATTCGAAAGCATCTCCTCCATAGATGATGACACCTCTTCTGCTGTTGATGCTTGTTCCGATGAGGCTTCGGCTAAATCTCTGGCTTCACCATTGATTTCGGAACTTGTTTGCTCTATTTGCTGTGATGATTTAACTACTGAACCTACAATTTCAAGTAGTTTGCTCTTCATATCTTGCATTTTGAAGAGAAGGTAAGCTAATTCATCACTACCACTCACCTCCATTTCATTTTTTAACCTACCCTCTGATAAATCATTTACAACTACTTGAGCCTGACCAACTGATCTTCGGATATTCGATACAATATAAACTGTTATAAATCCAGAAATAAATAATGTTACAACACTACTTATAACTACAAACCATTGAAACCAGCTAAATGAAGATTTCATTCTCCCCTGCATCTGATCGGTTATTGATGCTAAATCTTTTTCAAGTGATTGGATTTCAGTTTGTAGCCTTGTAGTAAGAATTGAGATCGGACCAGTTTGATCAACCATAGGTTGAACCTCAAAAACAACTGAAATATCATCGTAGCTTTCAAAAGATTTTAGCTGATCCATTATTTGTTTATGTGAAACAAAAAGGGTATCGTCTATTGATTTAAATATCTCGGCAAGTAGGTCTTTTTGCACCTGATTATCCCATTTCCTTGAGATCTTGTCAAGCTGATTCTTAATTTCGGGGTAATCTTTCGAATGAAGATCTTTAAGACGAATTTTATCGGGGGTATCGGTTTGCTTTTCTATAAAGACCCAGTTGCGTATCAGCATCTTCGATTCAGATACAAGTGCATTTAGCTTGGAAAGTTGATCAACAGAAGGTGTGTAAATTTCTGATATGCTGGTTACCTTGTTACGATTGCTGTTAAGAGTAATTACAGTAATTACACTTGTAATTACAAAAAATAACATTATCAACCCAAACCCGATTGA
>JBPXJX010000705.1:0-5573 GCA_051715525.1 Bacteroidales bacterium | reverse complement strand
CCATTTTATACAATAATACCTCTATAACATTAAAAATAAGAATCATTAAGAGCAATGAAAGTTTTAAAATAGATTATATATTCATTAATGAACCATATGAGGTAGCTGATTGAAATTAAGATTATAATTCTGCTTGTGTAGCATCCTTAACTTTAATTTACTCTTTCCCTTCCAGGTAATCTTTTAAATAAGCATACCTCTCAGTTAGCTTACCATCTTTAAGGATTGTGGCACGCTCAATAACGCCATCACAATCATCACACAGGAAGTGTGGGAATACCTTTTCAACAAGTGTTTTCCCAAAATCTTCGCTGGCATCGCGGGGAAGCTCACCCGGTAGATTGTCGATGGACATTACGGTTACGTTCTTCTCGCTCGAGAATGCAGGCTCCTCTTTCTCAGTTATAGGATTAAAATCGAAGAAAGGATCAGCAATGGTTGATGCCCTCAATGTTGAAGGAATAGGCCCTGGGATATCGCAGCTAACATCGGCTATGATGGTAATTTTGAAATCAGGCTTATGCATGTCCTCTTTTGTAAAGAAAACAGGCGAACGGTAATCCCAGTAATGGCAGGCAACTAGAATATCGGTGATTTTTGTGTATGGTTGGAATGATGATTCATGATCGGATGGATTACTAACCCAGTAGTCCCAATCAAAAGGTTTACCATCTTTACGTTTAGCATAGTGCCACGGATCTATACGGCAAACCACAGGCTCGTTAAAGGTTTTGGTAAGGAACTCTTCCGGACTAACCTCTTTTAAATGTATCTCTTTAAAAATTTCCATCGCACCACCAGCAACACGCCCACCACCAGTAATCAAAATCTTTTTAGGATCGAGGTTTACCTTGCGAAGCTCACTTATCATTTGCTTATAATCGTGGCAATCGTGAGCAGCAGGAAGGAAGTATCTTTTAGTTCTAATGCCTCTTGCTCTAAGCGCATTGTAAGCACCTACAACTCCAGCCCAATGCCCAAAGGCAACAAGCCTAATTCCATTTTTATCAGTTAAATATTCATGGTCTAAGAGTGTAATCCCTTTGTTGGCTATTGCTTGAATAAGTTCTAGGTTGTGAGGCTGTTTCTTTGCAACATGTGCAAAGAATAGGTATTGCTTATTATTTACAAGATATGGGATTTTTACCTCTTTTACGCCAAGTAGTAGGTCGCAATCGCTTACATCATCGCTTAGTTTAATGCCAAGAGCTTCGAATTCGGAGTCTTTATAACACCTAATATCGCTAGGCTGAACAACAACTTCAACATTTTGGAATCGCTTAGTAAGTTCAAGAGCCTGCATAGGAGGCAAAGCAACACGTTTATCGGGTGGAGTTTTCGTTTCCTTCAAAACTCCGATCTTGAACTTCTTAATCATAGCTGAAATCGTATAATAATTTACAAAAGTGAACTTTTGCGAATGTAATAATTCCAATTTATAATTAATAGGGTTTTTACGCAAAAATAATCTTCATAGATAATTGAGATATCATAATGCGCTTATGATTAAAATCATCGAGAAAGTTGACCTTGAGTGTTATTTTTTTTCAATTGTAAAAGTCAGTATTTTAATGATATGCATTTATTGGAAAGGATTTTGAAAATTAGAACGATTTCAAATTGTAATTGGGTTGGATAACCTATTTCTTTTTCTATTACCTTTGCTAGGTTTTTTTTAGGATTCATTTCATTTTCAATAAAATTCAAATTTACAATGACAAAGAATAAGAAGTTTATTTCTTGTGATGGGAACTACGCTGCGGCGCATATCGCTTACATGTTTAGCGAGGTTGCTGCAATCTATCCTATCACCCCTTCATCCACCATGGCGGAGTATGTAGACGAGTGGTCTGCTTTTGGTAGGAAAAATATTTTTGGAGAAACAGTTAAAGTTGCAGAAATGCAATCTGAGGCTGGTGCTGCTGGTGCTGTTCATGGTTCATTACAGGCTGGTGCGTTAACAACAACCTACACTGCATCGCAAGGTTTATTGTTGATGATTCCTAACATGTATAAAATTTCTGGTGAGTTACTTCCAGGCGTTTTCCATGTTTCGGCTCGTAGTATTGCTGCCCAAGCACTATCTATCTTTGGCGACCATAGCGACGTTATGAGCACTCGCTCATGCGGTTTTGCAATGCTTGCAACTGGTAGCGTTCAGGAAGTTATGGATCTTGCTGGTGTTGCTCACTTAACATCAATCAAAACAAGAGTTCCTTTCCTACACTTCTTCGATGGTTTCAGAACATCTCACGAGATTCAAAAAATCGAGGTTCTTGAGAACGATGACCTTTCACCACTTTTAGATCGTAAGGCTCTTCAAGATTTCCGCGATAGAGCATTAAACCCTGAGCATCCTGTAACTCGTGGTACAGCTCAAAACCCAGATATCTATTTCCAATCTCGCGAGGCTGCAAACAGATTCTACGATGTAATTCCTGATGTTGTTGAGGATTACATGAAAGAGATTACCAAATTGACTGGTCGTGAGTACCATCCATTCAACTACTACGGTGCTGCTGATGCTGAGAACATCGTAGTTGCAATGGGTTCAATTACCGATACTTTATCAGAAGTTGTTGATCACTTAAACGCAAAGGGTGAAAAAGTTGGTTTAATTTCAGTTCATCTATATCGTCCATTCTCTGCTAAATACTTACTAAAAGTATTGCCAAAATCAGTTAAGAGAATTTGCGTTCTTGATCGTACTAAAGAGCCAGGTGCTAATGGCGATCCACTTTACCTAGATGTAAAAGAGATTTTCTACGGACAAGCAAATGCTCCTCTTATCGTTGGTGGTCGTTACGGTTTGAGCTCTAAGGATACAACTCCTGCTCAAATGATTGCCGTTTACGAAAACCTTAAGATGAAAGAGCCAAAGAACCAATTCACCGTTGGTATCGTTGATGATGTTACATTCAAATCAATTCCAGTTGGTGCTGAGATTAACCTTGCTGACAAAGGTACTTTCCAAGCAAAATTCTACGGTTTAGGTTCAGATGGTACTGTAGGTGCTAACAAAAACTCAATCAAGATTATTGGTGACAATACCGATAAATATTGCCAAGCATATTTTGCATACGATTCAAAGAAATCAGGCGGTATCACCGTTTCTCACCTTCGTTTTGGTGATAAACCAATCCGTTCACCATATCTTGTTACAACTCCTGACTTTGTTGCTTGCCACGTTCCTTCTTACTTAGGAAGATACGATGTGCTTAAAGGCTTAAGCGAAGGTGGAACATTCCTGCTAAACAGTATTTGGGATGTTGAGGAGACAAAAAACAAACTTCCAAATTCAATCAAGAAGTATTTGGCTGAGAAAAAAATCAATTTCTATATCATGAATGCTACCAAAATAGCTGAAGAGATTGGTTTAGGTAACAGAACAAATACTATTATGCAAAGCGCATTCTTCAAAATCTCTGGCGTTATCCCTTACGAGATGGCCGTTAAAGATATGAAGAAGGCTATTGATAAATCATTTGTCCGTAAAGGCGAAGAGATTATCAAGATGAACTATGCAGCTGTTGAGCGTGGTGGTGTTGTTACTAAGGTTGAAGTTCCTTCGGAGTGGGCAAAATTAACTCCAGAGAAACCTGTTGCAATTGAGGGTGCTCCTGAGTTTATCAATAAAGTTGTTGTTCCAGTTAACAACCAAATGGGTGACGATCTTCCTGTAAGCGCATTCCTAAATCGCGAAGATGGTACTTTCCCAAGCGGTACAACTGAGTACGAAAAACGCGGTATCGCTGTTAACGTTCCAGAGTGGGTTCCAACAAATTGTATTCAGTGTAACCAGTGTGCTTACGTTTGTCCTCACGCAGCAATTCGTCCTTTCCTATTGACAGATGCTGAGCTAGCAAAAGCACCTAAAGGAACCGAGACTGTTAAAGGTAACGGTGGTATTAAAGAGTACAACTTCCGTATTCAAGTTAGCGCACTAGATTGTACTGGTTGTGGTAACTGTGCCGATGTTTGTCCTGCTAAGACTAAGGCTCTCGTTATGAAGCCTCTTGAAAGCCAAATGGCTGAAGCTGCTCGTTTCGACTTTATGCATAAGAATGTTGGCTATAAAGATATTCTTGGAAAAGAAAGATCTGTTAAGAATAGCCAATTTGCTCAACCACTATTCGAGTTCAGCGGCGCTTGCGCTGGTTGCGGTGAAACTCCATATATCAAAACAATTACCCAACTATTTGGTGATAGAATGATTGTAGCTAACGCTACTGGTTGTTCGTCAATCTATGGTGGTTCTGCTCCATCAACTCCATATTGCACAAATAACGAGGGTCAAGGTCCAGCTTGGGCTAACTCATTATTTGAGGACAATGCCGAGTATGGTTTTGGTATTGCTACCGGTGTTGATAAACTTCGTCAACGTATCGAAGAGAGAATTAACGTTGCTCTTACTGGTAACTATAGCGATTCTGCTAAAGCTGCTATGAAAGAGTGGATTGAAACTAAGAACAATGCTGCAACTTCAAAGGCTGCATCAGAAAAGTTAATTGCTGAACTTGAGAAGATTAACGACAATTTCGCTAAGGAATTACTTGCGCTTAAGCAGTATTTCATTAAGAAATCGGTTTGGATCTTCGGTGGCGATGGTTGGGCTTATGATATCGGATTTGGTGGTCTTGACCACGTTCTTGCTACTGGCGAGGATGTAAACGTATTGGTAATGGATACCGAGGTTTACTCAAATACTGGTGGTCAGGCTTCTAAATCAACTCCAATTGCTGCAGTTGCTAAGTTTGCTGCATCTGGCAAGAGAATTCGTAAGAAAGACTTAGGTATGATGGCTATGAGTTACGGTTATGTTTACGTTGCTCAGGTTGCAATGGGTGCTGATCATAATCAGTATTTCAAAGCAATTAAAGAGGCTGAGGCTTTCCCTGGTCCATCAATCATTATTGCTTACTCTCCATGTATCAACCATGGTTTACGTAACGGTATGGGCGCTACCCAGAATGAGGCTAAACTAGCTGTTAAATCTGGTTACTGGCACTTATTCCGCTATAACCCACTTCTTGAGAACGAAGGAAAAAATCCATTCCAACTTGATTCGAAAGAACCAGAATGGAATACATTCCAAGATTTCTTAAAGGGCGAGGTTCGTTATACTTCACTTCAACTTTCGTTCCCTGAGGCTGCTGGTGAACTATTCAAAGCATCTGAAGATAATGCTCGTTGGAGATACAAGTCATACTTGAGAATGGCTGCTATGGACTTTACAAAGTAGTCGTTTATTACTATATCTTTAAAAGGGTGTCGTTTTCGACACCCTTTTTTATTATATTTAGCTAATTAAAAATTTATTAGTTGAACACAACTCTATCCCATAAATACAGCCTTTTTGCAAAAAGAGTTTTATTGATTTTTGCATTATTAATTCAACCGGGAATAACAAATCAAATTGCACATGCCCAAAAGGCAGAACCTGTTTATAGGCGTTACGCCGTTGATGATGGTTTACCTTCATCAATGGTGTATCATGCATTTCAGGATTCAAAGGGCTATATATGGTTTGCCACAGCAAACGGTGTTAGCCGTTTTAATGGGTATAAGTTCGA
>JBPXJX010000704.1:0-3587 GCA_051715525.1 Bacteroidales bacterium | reverse complement strand
CACCAGCCTCCAGGCCATGGAGCTGGCATGTTTGTACTAATTTTATATTCTGATAAGCCCTTTCCCGAAGTACTAAGTTCTGTTGGTTCAACAAAAATTGGTTTAGCAACCTGAACGCTAGCAGCTTCGGTTAGGAATGATATAACATTTTTCCATAGGCATGTTTCTGTTGAGCCGGGCCAATAGTTATCAAAAAGGGTATGCTGACAAATTCCGGTTAGCCCTTTAGCAGTCATATCATTAATCATATTTTGCCCAAAAATACCATTCCAAGTCCAAAGTTTAGGATCAATATTTTCGGCAATAGGATCATGATTCGGTGGCACGAAATATCTTGCTCCTGTTGATCCCATTTGGTGTTTCTCAACCATTACTTGTGGCAACCATGATGTACTGGTTATTTCAGATATCGCTTTAGAGTCAGTTTGTGTAAGAACAATAAAATCACGATTATTATCATGCCCAACATACTTATGGTAAACACCTAGCAAATTGGTTGCTTCATACTTAGTATCCTTATACTTATTATAATGATCAACAACCATATCCATTCCATCTGGGTTATGGCAAGCAACGGCCATATAAACCACATTATTCAGGATTTTAAGTTTTTCTGCATCAGTAGTAGTAACCCATTCGTAGGCAATCAGCGGAAGAGCTTGCGATGGTGCAACTTCCGATGAGTGCATGGAAAGGGTTGCATAAACAAAAACTTTCCCTTCATTAGTAAGATTTCTTCTTTCGTTTTCCGGTAATTGATAGTCAAGCGCTAATTTTTTATTTATTTCTTTTAACCGATCCAAATTTCGGATATTCTGTTCAGAAGAGATAAATGCCATAAAAATTGGCTTTCCCATTGGAGAGGTGCCAATTTCAATCATTTTTAATCTATCCGACTGGCTATCTAATGTTTTTAAATAATCAATAAGCTTTTCGTATGTAAAAAGCATTCGATCATCGCCGGGTTTAAATCCAAAAAAAGCATCGGGTTTTGTAATTGTTTGTGCATTAATGCTTGCTATCATGCTTGATAGTAGAAGCAAAAAGAGCAATCTTTTCATCTTCTGTAAGGGTTTAAGTTTAGTTTAGACCTATCCTAAAGTCAGTTAAGGATAATTTTACCCTTTGATATAGAATTTCTAGAATGGTTTAAGATAGAATTGAATGGCAATGAGTTGTACTTTGTTAGCGATTTAGGTTACTGCTAAGTAATCCAGTATCTTAATTGATATGGTATTTATTTTATCCTTATCTTTTTAATAAAAGCTGTGTTATATCCCGATTCTTTAATACTAGCGAGGGTGTTTTTAGCATCATTATGGTTAGCAAAACTGCCTACGGTGTATCTGTAAAAACCATCATCCCCTTTACTTTCTTTTACATTCTCGATATTACTAAATTTTGCCATATCGGCAGGTTTTCGGGTTGCAAGTAGTTGAATAGTATAGTTTGCATCAAAATTATCGATTCTAATATAAGCATTTGAATAACCCAATGCCTTAACTTTACTAAGGGTTGTAATTGCTTCATTCATTGATTCAGTAGATCCAACCGAATAGCGATAGAACCCATCGGGGCTTTGAGTTATCTCAATTTTATCGATACCTTTAAAATAATTTTCATCAACGGGTGTTTTAAGTGCCATAAGTTGTACGGCATAAACAGATATTTTAACCTCTGAAGTTGAGTTCGACGTACTTTCAATTTTTATAACGGGCAAAACTTTCTTTTTTATCTCTTCAGGTTTTTTAATCTCCTTTGGTTTTTCTTTCGGTTTAGGAGTCTCTATTACTTCCTTTTTTTTGGGAATCTCAGCAACAATAATCGGTTCTGGCTTTTTAACTTTTACAGTATCCTTTTTTACAGGTAGCGTTTCAGCAATTAGTTTAGGTTGTTCAATGGGGACAGGAATAGGTTGCATCAGCGCTTCGAAATCATAATCTTTTATGTAATTATCTTCAGAAATTGTTATCTCCTTTGAGAAAGGAATATACTTGCTGCTTTTAACATAAACGACATAATTACCTTGTCTAACTTTTTGTAAAAAGTTTTTACTACTAGGGGATTCGAATTTAGTAATAGTATCGTTTTTATCTTTATCAAAAATACTAACCTTAAAAGCCTTATCAGAAGGGGCTGCTTGAGAAGTAATTTTTCCGTTAATGTTGGTATAGCGATTAATGCTAATTTGACCGATATCAATCTTCCCTAAGCCTTTTTTATCATAGTAAGAAATTAAACCTGACTTCCACCCATTGAGTGGAAAATAGAATTCGTTGTTATCAGGGGTATTGGCAGGGTATCCTAAGTTGACAACTTTTTGTGAACCTTCAAGATTTACATAGTATATATCAAAACCTCCTAAACCTTCACGCCCTTCGGAGCTGAAGAATAGGTATTTTTCATCGGGTGAAAGAAAAGGTGTTGATTCGTTATAGGGTGTGTTGATTAAAGGCCCGAGGTTGATAGGATCATCCCATACGCCCTTTTCGTTAACAGATGATTTGTAAATATCAAAACCTCCTAAGCTGCTTTTTCTATCGCTAGTGAAATACATTGTGTTGCCATCTTTGCTTAGGCATACGTGGGTTTCGTTTGATTTTGTGTTAATAGGTTTTTGAAATTTGAGTATTTTACTCCATTTGTTTTTTTCAAAAGCCGAAACGAAAATATCGCAATTCTCAGGATCGTCGCTTGTGACATAAAGTAATTTACCATCATCAGATAAAAAAGAGGTAAGTAAATATTTGTTGCCAAGCTGGTTGGTAATTTTTATTGGAGCAGTCCAGCTTTCATTTACTTTATTTGATATAAATATGTCATTATTAAGTTTTCCTAAAGTAGTGAATGCTAATGTTTTTCCATTACCTGATATAACTGCGTTAACATTGGGGAGATCGTTATTGATAATATTTCCAAGATTAACCCTGTTTACATTTACAGAATCATTAATGTAGGTATTTGCATTTCTACAGTTAGCAATGTTAATATCAACCAACCCATATAGTTCATCTTTTGAATCAATTAACTCTTTGTATTTTTGGAAGGTTTCAATGGCTTTATCGTATTGTTGATTAATTCTATAAAGTTCAGCCAAGAGGTATATACTTAATATAGGTGCTTTAGTTTCCTTTAGTGAGGTTTCATCATAATCTGTCGAAACATTCTCTGAAGCATCAACAAGATAGCTTAACGCTTCGTTTTTTTTATCATCGGTATTTAAATAGCAGTATCCTATTCTAAATTTTATATTGGCATTATCGGGTAAATCTTTTAATACTTTTTTGAAGACGTCTGCTGCTTTTTCGAATTGCTTTTCAAACATTAAATTCTCAGCATCCATCTGTATCATAAATAGCTTATTCCAGTTCTGGGAGGAAACAGAATTGGTTGCAAAAATCAAACAGATAAAAATTAATAATCTTAGATTACGCATTTTATTCGTTTTTTTACAAATATAATACGGAATTTAATGCTGTTTAGTTTTCTAATGACTAATGTAATAAAAAGTATTGTATACCGATATTGATTAACAGATTAAACTCTATGATGAACAGGCATTTTATTAGTTTAAACTAATAAAATGC
>JBPXJX010000703.1:0-3554 GCA_051715525.1 Bacteroidales bacterium | reverse complement strand
CAAAACACTTTAAAGCTTCCTCATATTTTTCTAATTTAAATTGAACTATTCCATTATTTGAGTATTGTAAAGCTATCAATTCAAAAAGGTTTATACTAGATGCCTTAGTATAATTTTTATCAAAAAGTTCATTTATGCTTTGTGTGCGATATTCATTTTCAGAGATTAATTTATTCTCCTTTAAGAAATCAACAAAACTCTTTTTCATTTTATCATCGTAAATAACAAGGCCTTTATTGGGTTGAGTTGATTCAATTGCTATTTGTTCACCTTTAGGATCTGCAACTATATAAACATGAACCTGTGTTTTTTTTACTTGAAAATCTATTCCATAGTGTTCTAAAACAATTCCATATAATGATGACGCTGTAACACAATTATAATTTCCATTTTCAAATATTTCTGAAAATTGAACTTCCTCTGTATACTTTTGAAGAAATGTTGAATGAACTTTTTTGTAAATCTCCTTAATCTGTTTCTTCCTATTTAATTCCTTAAAACCATTTTTCTCTAGTGTTTCATAGAAATTAATAAGTTTAACCTTTATAAGTTCGGATTTGCTTTTATAATCAATAGATATTAGAACATCAAGAGGATCAACTTTTTCGCCATTACAGTATTTTATAAAGATTTTTCTCTCATAATCATTACTAAAAATAAGCGAATCAACATTTTTTGAATTTGATACAATGCTAATAAATATAAATACAGCGATTAAAATGTAATTCTTAAATTGAAACATGGTTTTCATTTACAACTATTATTAAAAGTAATCGAGACTACAAATTCTTAAATATGTAGTCTCGATAACGAAGGTAATGAATATTCTGGAAATACTATAATGCGTTTTTTAAAATAATCTCGATACGATTTGGGGTTATATTTTTTCGTTCGCCAAGTTTCCACTGGCGGGTTTGGAATCGCTCAAAAATTGGTGTCAGTTGACTTCCATTAATTCCATATGCTGAAAGTTTAGTTTTTACACCCAAAGAGTTAAAGAACGAAACCGTTCTGATTATTGCCTCATCAATGCGGTTATCTTCTGTTCCGGTCTCTATTCCCCATACGTTCTTGCCATACTGTAGTAGTTTATCGCGCTTATCGTCTTTCATTTCGCGAAGTAATGCAGGAAGAACTATTGCCAAAGTAACACCGTGATCGAGCCCGAAAAAGGCGGTTAGCTCATGCCCAATCATATGGGTTGCCCAATCTGTTGGAACACCTGCGCCAATCAATCCATTTAATGCCATAGTACAACTCCACATAAAGTTAGCGCGTGCCTGATAGTCTTCCTCGCTATTAAGAACCTGTGGTGCAATTTCAATAAGTGTTTTTAAAATGCTTTCTGCATACCTATCTTGAATAGGTGAATTGGATGGATATGTTAAATACTGCTCTGTTGTATGAATAAATGCATCAATAATTCCATTGGCAAGCTGATTTTTTGGAAGCGAATAGGTTACTGTTGGGTCAAGAATAGAGAACTTTGGAAATAATAAAGGACTTCCAAATACTAGTTTCTCTTTAGTCGCATCAATAGTAATTACTCCACCTGAATTCATTTCAGAACCTGTTGCAGGTAAAGTCAGAATTGTTCCAAGAGGTAAAGCTTCATCGACTTTTAACCCTTTTCTTAGGATATTTGCTGCATCTCCTTTAAACTTCGCAGCAGCAGCAATAAATTTAGTGCCATCGAGAACAGATCCCCCTCCAACAGCAAGCAAAAAGTTTACGCCATTTGAATTTACAATTTCAACGGCTTTCATTAACGTTTCGTAGCGAGGGTTTGGCTCAATTCCACCAAACTCATAAACTTTAAACCCTTTTAGGGCGTTCATAACCTGATTGTAAACGCCATTAGACTTAATACTTCCGCCACCATAGGTAACAAGAACTACAGCATTTTTAGGGATTTCGCTTTCAATCTGGCTAATTTTTCCCTCGCCAAAGAGGACTTTAACAGGATTGTAAAAATCAAAATTATTCATACATGAAGATTTAGATTGCAAAAATACTAATGCAATAACACTAAAATAGTAAAGATGTTATTAAGAAAAGCTAAAAAAACGAGATTGGCTAGAAAACTATTTGAAGAATTTTTTGAATATCTATGATAATACCGTCCTCATCATCTTTGTGTTGAGCTTTAACGCCTAAGTATAGGTAATTTTCATCACTCTTTGCCATATGAAGTAGTTCGAGTTCCGGAATAGCCACAATTAGATTCTCGAAAAGATCATCATCGGATAAAAACTCAAAACCACCTAAAGCGTTGTAACGAAGAACAAGAACTAAATCGCTAATTTCGGATTGAAGTACATTTTTTGCCAACTTCTCGGCTAAATACTCCTTTACCCTATTTTTTGATACTTGAATGCTCTTCATACTTACTCCTTTTAGTAAAAAAAATCGATTTGTAGAAGCAAATTTAATTCATAAAACGAAATTTGCACCCAATTGGTTGTATCTTTTACAGGAATTTTATTAATATTTGATTATATCATCTAAATTCATGATTAACCTTCGTTTTTGACCACTTGAATTTAACAAACAACGCATAAAAACTATATTTGTAACTTATTAATGGTGCAAAAAATGAAAACAGAAGATAAGCTAAACTTGCTTAGAGGGTTGATGAAAGAAAATGGAATCGATTTATATATCGTTCCAAGTAGCGACCCACATATCAGCGAATATTTACCAGATTATTGGAAATCGAGGAGTTGGATATCTGGATTTACAGGATCGGCAGGTACTTTCGCAATAACTAAAACAAAAGCAGCGCTTTGGACTGATTCACGCTATTTCCTACAAGCTGAAAACGAGTTGGCCAATACAGGCATTGATCTTTGCAAGCAAGGAATGCCAGAAACTCCGACCCTTGATGGTTGGATAAAATCACAACTTAACAAAGGAGATGTTGTAGGTATTGATGGTAATGTTTTTCAGGTTTCGCTAGCAAAATCAATCATTGAACAACTTGATAAATGCGATATAAAATGCAAGTCTAACATTGATCTAATAAGCACAATCTGGGAAAAGCGGCCTAAACTACCTTCAAATAAGGCATTTATCCAAGAACTCAAATATGCAGGAAAAAGTGTACGCGAAAAGGTTGCTGAAATTCGTTCTCAAATGAAGTCAAAGGGTGCGAACTCTTACTTGATGTGCGCATTGGACGAGGTTAACTGGGCTTTCAATATTCGAGGTAATGATATTGACTATAATCCTGTTGTACTAAGCTATGGTTATATTGATAATAGTGAAGCAACCCTATTTATTGATTTAAAAAAACTAACCGAAAAAACTGCAAATAGCCTCAACGAGCAGGGTGTTATAATAAAGTCTTATAATAAAATTGAGAAACAACTTAGCAAATTAGGCAAAGACGATTCAATTCTTATTGATCCTGCAAGAACCAACTATAAACTTTATACTTCAATACCAAAAAAGGCAAGGATCATAGAAGCCACAGGCATTACAACCGAACTAAAAGCGCATAAGAATAGCGTTGAACTTGAAGGCTTCAGAAGTGCAATGGTTCAGGATGGTGT
>JBPXJX010000702.1:0-6176 GCA_051715525.1 Bacteroidales bacterium | reverse complement strand
GAGGAAAGTCCTCCAATAGCAAATCCCCCTTTAGCCCCCTTAGTCTCCTTAAAATTAATTCTTGCACTATCAGGTGTGATTTGGAGATAAAAATTACCTTCAGGCCCCTTTCCAGATAAACCTCCAATAGCAAACCCTCCTTTGCTGCCTTTCGAGGCTACGTTTTCAACATACATCCTAACACCATTTTGATAAACACCAAAAACAACCTGTCCATTGCTGTTTTTAACTTCAAAAACGGCATCATCTGCACTCGATGTGCTTTTTACCTCTTTAACATTACCGGCAGCAAGGGCATAAGGAACGGATAAAATTTGAGTTGTACCAAAGTCAATAAATGTTGATTCGCTACTTTTCTTGGCTTCAACCTGAATATATATATTCTCGTTCCATGGTATGGCTGCAAAACTTATAGCATTTCCACCTCCAATCGATAAACTCACTACACCCTGAGCAGAAGTACTCTGATTAAACGTTTCGGTGTATACAATTTCACCATTGGAAGCAATCTTTCGAAGAGTAATTTTAACATTAACTGCTTGACTTGCAATTATAGTTCCATCAATATTGCGAAGCACTGCTTGATATGATATTTTTTGTGGAACTTGAGCAATTACCTGAAAAAATAAAGCACAAATTAGTGCTATTGAGAGTAACGTTGTTTTCATTGGGTTTTAGTTATTAATTAGAAACCTTATTGTAATCTGAATTTAAGATTAATATTTTTAGGTCTTTAGTAAACAATCAATTTAAAAAAATGTTCGCAAAAGATTTCCATGGCCATCTTCTATAAATTCATTGAAATAAACGTGTTTTAAAAAACTTTTTTCAACTACACGTCTAATTTTCAGGTAAATATTTTGTGTAAGAACCAAAATTAGTTACTTTTGCCACGAATTTGAAGTTAATGAGCAGGGGACAGAGTCCCCTGTTTTGTTAACCAAACCTTTGTAAATAAAATGATTACAAAAGATCATATACAAAGCATTATTGCTCCAAAAGTGGAAGAAGAAGCGCTCTTTATTGTAGAGATTACAGTAAGTGCAACGAATCATATTTCCATTTTTATTGATGGCGATAAAGGAGTAACAATCGATCAGTGCATTACAATAAGCCGGTTTGTTGAAGAAAATCTTAACCGCGATGAGGAGGATTATGAACTTGATGTTTCATCGGCAGGGTTAGATTTACCTCTTAAAGTGGCTAGGCAATATGTTAAGAATATTGGGCGTATGGTCGATATTGTAACCAAAAAAGGGCAAAAGCTCTCAGGTAAACTTGTTGCTGCTAACGATGATGGCTTTGATGTTGAAGTTGAGAAAAGCGTTTTACTTGAGGGTAAAAAGAGAAAGGAAAATATAACTGTTGTTGACAGTTTTATTTACTCTGATATTAAATCAACAAAAATTGTAGTTTCATTTAGATAGTTTGTAAATAGTAAACAAAATGGAAAATCTGAGTCTAATTGACACATTTGCGGAGTTTAAGGAGCTGAAAAATATCGATCGTCCAACAATGATGAGCGTATTGGAAGATGTTTTCAGGAATATGCTTATTAAAATGTACGGTTCAGATGATAATTATGATATTATCATCAATATTGACAAAGGAGACTTTGAAATATGGCGTAACCGCGAGGTGGTTGAGAATGGTGCCGTCGAAGATCCTAACCGTCAGATATCCTTATCTGCAGCAAAGAAAATTGATGATGACTATGAGGTTGGCGAAGAGGTTACCGACGAGGTAAAACTTATCGATTTTGGACGTAGAGCAATTCTTTCATTGCGTCAAAACCTTACTTCAAGAATCCTTGAACTTGAAAAGAATAACACTTACAATAAGTACAAAGATAGAATTGGCGAAATTGTTACTGGTGAAGTTTATCAGGTATGGAAAAAAGAAATCCTTATACTTGATGATGAGGGCAACGAGCTAATTATACCAAAAGTTGAGCAAATCCCAACCGATTATTTCCGAAAGGGTGATGCTATTCGTTCGGTTGTTATTCGCGTTGAGATGCGCAACAATAGCCCGCTAATTGTTCTTTCACGTACCTCGCCTGTTTTCCTTGAGCGTCTATTCGAACTTGAAGTTCCTGAAATCTTTGATGGCCTGATCACCATCAAAAAGATTGTACGAATGCCAGGCGAAAGGGCTAAAGTAGCTGTAGAATCGTACGATGAGCGAATCGACCCTGTAGGAGCATGCGTTGGTATGAAGGGTAGCCGTATACATGGCATTGTTCGCGAGTTACGCAACGAGAATATCGATGTAATTAACTATACTACAAACACACAACTATATATTACTAGAGCACTTAGCCCAGCAAGAATTATATCAATTAAACTTGATGAGGCCGAGAAACGTGCGGAAGTATACCTCAAACCAAACGAAGTTTCTCTTGCTATCGGCAAAGGAGGTTTCAATATCAAGCTGGCGAGCCAGCTTACCGGTTACGAAATTGATGTTTACCGCGAATCTGATACTAGTGATGAGGAAGATGTAACACTCGACGAATTTAGCGATGAAATTGAAGGATGGATTATTGATATCCTTAAAGGTATTGGCTGCGATACCGCTAAGAGCGTTATTGAAATCCCTTTCAAAGAGTTGGTTAAACGTACTGACCTCGAAGAGGAAACTGTTAAAGAGGTTTTAAGAATCTTAAAGTCAGAATTTGAATAGTTTGGTTTTAAAGTTAGTTTTGCAATAATTATTAAATAACGGGGATTACCTGGTATGACAAATGATAAATCAATAAGGCTTAGTAAACTTGCTCGTGAGTTTAATGTTGGAATTTCAACAATAGTTGAATTCCTTCATAAAAAGGGTCATAAAATTACAAGCGATCCAAACTCAAAGGTAGATGTTGAACTATACAATCTGCTTGCAAAGGAATACGGTGCTGAGGTGAACCTTAAAATGGAATCTCAGAAAGTTAGCCTTAAAGGCCTTAGAGATAAAAAAGAAACCATCTCAATTGACGATGTAGAAAAGGTGGTTGAAGAGGAAGTTGAATCGACCGATGCTGAAGATGAGGAGTTTATTAAAAATATACTCTCTACTCCAAAGCAAAAGGCCGTTGAAGCATTCGAAAAGCCAAAAATTGATCTCAAACTAAAAGGTAAAATCGATTTAGATGCTCTTGCTCCTAAAAAGCATCAGCCTGAATCTCCAAAAAAACCTGAAGTTAAGGAGACCCATGAAAAAGAGCAACCTAAGCATCCTCATAAAAAAGAGGAGAAAACCCAGCAAGCTGAGCAGCCAAAGGTTGAAAAAAAGCCAGAACATATAAGCACTGCTCCTATACACGTTGAGCAACCTAAAGTAGTTGGAAAAGTAAACCTCGACCAGCTTAATCAAAAAACTCGTCCAACCCAAAAGCACGAGCATCAGCACCCTCAGCAACAAAAGCAGCATAAACAAGATCACCAGAGAAAAGATCAAAAACCACAACAGCATCCTAAAGTTGAGGTTCACCATAAACCTGTTGAAAAAGTAACTACACCTCCTGTTATTGAGAAACCTGAAGTTGTTAAAGAAGAAGTTCAAGAGGCTGTTATTTACAGACGAGAGGTTGAAAAATTATCAGGCCCAACTGTTGTTGGAAAAATTAACCTAGAAGCATTTGAGGTTAAAAAGAAACAGCCTGTAGCATCATCATCCGATGCCGATAAGGGTGGAAACAATAAAAAGAAACGTCGTAAACGAATAAGGAAAGATAACCAAAAGGTTAACGTCCCTGGCGAAGGGCAGAAAACTTCTGCAACACCTCCCCAGTTGACAAAAAGAGCAGACCTCCCCGATAGGAGAAATCAGAACCAAAACCAGAATCAGAATCAGGGTGGAAAGAAAAAGAAAAAACTCATTAAACCTGAGGTTAATGAGGTTGACGTACAAAAGCAAATTAAAGAAACCCTTGCACGACTTACCTCTAAAGGAGCAAAATCAAAAGGATCTAAATATCGTCGCGAAAAGCGTGATTTGGTCAGTGTTCGTCAACAGCAAGAACTTGAACAACAAGAATTAGATAAGCAAACCATCAAGGTTACCGAGTTTGTTTCGGCTAGCGAAATGGCCACAATGATGAATGTATCGCCAACAGAGGTTATTGAGGTTTGTATGAACCTTGGACTTATGGTTTCTATTAACCAACGTTTGGATGCTGAAACTATGGCCCTTGTTGCCGATGAATTTGGCTATAAAGTTGAATTCGTTAGCGTTGAATTGCAGGAAGCTATTAAGCAAGATGAAGATAGCCCAGAAGATTTGATACATCGTTCACCGATTGTTACCGTAATGGGTCACGTTGACCACGGTAAAACATCGCTACTCGACTATATTCGTCATACCAACGTTATTGCCGGTGAAGCCGGAGGTATTACTCAGCATATCGGTGCTTACAACGTTGAAGTTAAGGAGGGCAAACAAATCACTTTCCTCGATACACCTGGTCACGAAGCGTTTACCGCTATGCGTGCCCGTGGTGCTAAAATTACCGACGTTGCCATTATCGTAGTTGCGGCAGATGATAATATCATGCCTCAAACCATTGAGGCAATTAACCACGCAAGCGCTGCAGGTGTGCCAATCGTATTTGCAATCAATAAGGTTGATAAACCTGGAGCAAACCCTGAGAAAATCAAGGAAGGACTTGCAAATATGAACTATCTGGTTGAAGATTGGGGTGGTAAATATCAAAGCCAGGAGATTTCGGCTAAAATGGGAACCAACATCGACAAATTGCTCGATAAAGTTCTACTAGAAGCTGAATTGCTCGATCTAAAAGCAAATCCTAAGAAAAAGGCAACTGGAACTGTAGTTGAATCAACCCTTGACAAAGGTCGTGGGTATACCGCAACAGTACTAGTACATGCAGGAACCCTTAAACAGGGCGATATAATGATTGCTGGAACCAACTTTGGACACGTAAAAGCGATGTTCAACGAGCGTGGTAATAAAATTCTAGAGGCTGGTCCATCAATGCCAGTTCAGGTTATCGGGCTAAACGGCGCTCCACAAGCTGGTGATTATTTCAACATCATGGAGTCAGACCGCGAAGCGAAGGAGATTACCAACAAACGCGAGCAGTTACAACGTATGCAGGGTCTTAGAACTCAAAAGCATATTACCCTTGATGAAATTGGTCGCCGTATTGCCATCGGTAACTTCCAAGAACTTAATGTTATCGTTAAAGGTGACGTTGACGGTTCAATCGAGGCGCTATCGGATTCGCTTATCAAGCTATCAACCCCGATGATTCAGGTTAACGTTATCCATAAAGCGGTTGGTCAAATTTCGGAGTCAGACATTCTTCTTGCAGCAGCATCGAACGCTATCGTTATCGGTTTCCAAGTACGTCCTTCTATTGGTGCACGTAGGTTAGCCGAGAAAGAGGAAATTGATATAAGGCTATACTCTATCATCTACTCAGCAATTAATGAGATTAAAGATGCAATGGAGGGTATGCTTTCGCCTGAACTTAAAGAGGAAATAGTTGGATCTGCAGAGGTTATGGAAGCATTCAAGATTACTAAGGTTGGTACTATTGCCGGATGTATCGTTAGGGAGGGTAAAATTGTTCGTAATAACAAGGTTCGCCTTATCCGCGATGGTATTGTGGTTTACACCGGCGAACTTGAGTCACTTAAAAGATTCAAGGACGATGCCAAAGAGGTACTTAACGGCTTTGAGTGCGGCTTGAATATCAAAAACTTCAACGATGTAAAAGCTGGTGACGTAATTGAAAGTTTCACTGAAGTTGAGGTAAAAAGAAAACTATAACAAACATTATACTTGAAGGAGGGTGTCAAAAATTTTGGCACCCTCCTTTTGTTTTATATAATCCTGTAATTAAATCCCTGTCAAATTTTTTAAAGTTGAAAGAAATGACCAAAATGATTCTTCGTATTTTTATATTTCAGTAAAATATGGATTTGGCATAAACTTTGAAATGCTACAAATCAGTATTATACTATTTTAAAGATACTTAAAAACTAAATTAATAATTTATGAAAAAAATTACTTCAATTAAGCGAAATTCTATTTACTCTGTCATTTTGATAATGGTTGTTCTATTATCAGGATGCGGTGTAAATAGCGGGTTGATGAATCAATTTAGTGTTAATGGAGCTAATACAAATGTGGTTCTAGAAAAGAAAAATTTTAAAGTTGTA
>JBPXJX010000701.1:0-1625 GCA_051715525.1 Bacteroidales bacterium | reverse complement strand
CTCGTCCATTTGGGCTTCGCCCATTTTGCGTAGCCACTCAAAAAGTGCTGAGTTTTCTATCGATTCATCGAGCATAATATCGGCAGCTCGCTCAAGCACTGGGTTAAAGTCGAGGCGAATTTCAGCACCACCCTGTTGGCCAATCTCCCAAAGGAGTGCCTGAATGATTCGTTGAACAAAACTGTCGATCGTGCTTACTGAAAAGCGTGAATAATCGTGTAAGATATTGGACAAAGCCTTTTTAGCTCTATTGGGAATTGTTTCGGATTTAATTTGGGTTTCCTCAGCAACAATTTCAAACATAGGCGTTTTATTGCCATCAGCAATGCTCTTTAGCTCATCAAGTATTCGCCCTTTCATCTCGGCAGTTGCCTTGTTAGTGAAAGTTACGGCTAAAATCTTTTTGTACGATTGTGGGTCAGCAATTACCAATTTGATATACTCAGCAGCTAATCGAAAGGTTTTTCCTGATCCTGCAGAGGCTTTGTATACTGTTAGCTGTGACATTTCCGATAATATTGCTGTTATGCTGTATTACAATAATGCAGTAAATTATTAATCGCTGCTTACAATGTTTAATCAAATGATTAATACTGTAAATATAGAAAACATATATTTGTATTTAAACCAATCGCCCGATATTCATTCTAAATGTTCAATGAATTAAGAAAACCTAAATTATATAACATGAAAAAACTTTACATTTATTTATTTCTGCTTGTTTTCCTTGCGTCAGGGAGTGTATTTGGGCAGAATAAGCCAATCGAGAAGGCGAACTACCAACTTGCTGCAAAGTTCTCGACAAAACGATTAAATAAAATGGTTTTTAGTACCAACGTTGATGCGCACTGGCTAAAGAACGGCGACAAGTTTTGGTATGCTTTCGAAACTCCAAACGGAAAGAGTTATTATATTGTTGATGCAGCAACAAAAACAAAAAGAGTACTATTCGATAATGTTAGCATGGCTGCTCAAATGTCGCGCTTAACCAAAGATCCATTCGACGCACAAAATCTTCCAATCGAAAAGATCAAATTCATAAAGAACGAGACTACCCTTCAGTTTGAGGTAAAAAGCCTTCTTATGGATGAGGATAAAAAGGATGAAGAGAACGATATGAAGGATAAAAAAGACAAAAAAAAGAAAAAAGAAATTAGTGAAGAAAAAGAAAAGAAAACCTTTCACTTTGAATACGATATAGCTTCGGGCAAACTATCATTAATTGATGATTTTAAGAAAGTTAAAGAAAACCCTGATTGGGCAAATATTTCTCCCGATGGCGAAAAAATCATTTTTGCAAAAAAACACAACCTTTACTGGATGGATAAAACCAGCTACGAAAAGGCAAAAAAAGATGAAAAAGACTCAACTATTGTTGAACATCAAATAACAAAAGATGGAGTAAAGGATTACAGCTACGCTTCAAGTTGGAAAAACGAGGATAACGAAGAGGAGATTAAAAACATTGATGATCGTAAATCGGCTTATGTTATTTGGTCGCACGATTCAAAATTCTTTGCGCTAACAAGAACCGATGAGCGTAAAGTAAAAGATCTTTGGGTAATGAAAACCCTTTCGAACCCACGCCCATCCATTGAGACCTATAACTATCAAATGCCCGGCGA
>JBPXJX010000700.1:0-6456 GCA_051715525.1 Bacteroidales bacterium | reverse complement strand
TTTTGTTCCAACATCTATCAGAAAATTCTACCTTTATCGTGCTAATTGTGGAATATTCAAAACGATGAATAATCTCCTTAATATTCAAAAAGAATGAAAGTTGGGATAATTGGTGGCGGTGCTGCTGGATTCTTTTCTGCAATTGCGGTTAAGGAGAACTATCCCAATGCATCGGTAACAATCTTTGAAAAAGCGCAAAAGCTTCTTTCAAAAGTTAAAATCTCAGGAGGTGGAAGATGTAACGTTACCAATGGTTGCTATTCTATCGATGAGCTTTGCAAAGCCTATCCTCGTGGGGGGAAAAAACTAAAAAGAGCATTTCATACATTCAGCAATAAGGATACCATCGAATGGTTTGAGAAACGTGGTGTTCCGCTGGTTACTCAAAGTGATAATTGCGTTTTCCCTGTATCGCAAGATTCTCAGAGCATTATTGATTGTTTTTTGAGGGAAGCAAAAAAGCTTCGGGTTGAAATTGCCGTAGGCAAAGGCGTTAGAGCAATAATTTCAAAAGGAGAAAAATTAGAAATCGTTTTTACAGATTCTGAGTTGCAATCGCAAGTTTTCGATAAAGTGATTGTTACAACAGGCGGTTCACCTAAAAAGGAAGGGCTAAAATGGTTGGAAGCGCTAAACCATAAGATTGAAACCCCAGTTCCATCGCTATTTACCTTTAACATGCCCAATGAGCCAATCACAAAGTTGATGGGCATTGTGGTTGAGAATACAATTGTAAATATTCAGGGTACAAAAATTAAAGGTGAAGGGCCTCTTCTTATTACCCATTGGGGGATGAGCGGTCCTGCCATACTTAAGCTCTCATCGTTTGGGGCACGGGAGTTAAGTCAGATGGAATATCAGTTCAAAATTCAAGTTAATTGGGTAAATGAGCAGAATAACGATATTGTTATTGAAGAGCTAAACCGAATCACTCTCCAAAATCCAAATAAAATATTGTCAAACCATCGTCCTTTCGCCCTACCCGAAAGGCTTTGGCATTTCCTGCTCAACAAGATTAATCTATCTTACAGTAAGAAATGGAGCGAAGTTGGCAAAAAGGGGGTTAACCAGTTAACTACAATTCTTACAAACGATGTTTATGAGGTAAATGGTAAATCAACATTTAAGGAGGAGTTTGTAACCTGTGGTGGCGTTAGCCTTCAGGGCATCGACTTAAATACCATGCAAAGCAGGGTTTGTAAAAATCTATATTTTGCAGGTGAAGTTATGGATATCGATGCAATTACAGGAGGTTATAATCTTCAAGCAGCATGGACAACTGGTTATATCGCGGGCATGTTGAAATAACAATTTACCAACTTAACCACCAATCTTTCTTAACAAATTTTAATAAAGATATAAACCCAATTTGATAAATATATAATACATTTATTCAAAAATTTTAAAAATTGTTAATTATAAAGCATCAATTAGCTATAAAAAATCATTAAATATTTCAGTAAAGCAAAATAAAGTTCAAAAGCATAACTCTAATTATTAATATAATCATTACAATTTCTTAAACTTAATCGATTTAAAAAATGAAAACAATTAAAATCTTTTTTGTAACTGTATTAGCTTGCATTGCAAGTGTTAGTTCATTCTCTCAATCCCTCGATGAAATTGTTTCTAAACATATTGAAGCAATTGGGGGAAAGGATAATTGGGAGAAAATTAAAACCATGAAGATGGAAGGATTAATGAAAATGCAAGGTTCTGAAATTAAGATTAGCATTCTTATGGTAGATGATAAAGCAACTCGTCAAAATATAACTGTAATGGGAATGACTGGTTACTCAATCATAACTACAACTGAAGGATGGAGTTTTATGCCATTCCAAGGGCAAACTAAGCCAGAACCTATAACTGCTGAGGATTTGAAGATCTCTCAGGATCAACTTAATATTCAAGAACCATTTATTGGCTATGCCGAACTTGGTAAAAAAATAGAATACCTTGGAAAAGAGGATATAGATGGTACAGAATGTTTTAAAATAAAGTTGACCGATAAAAACGATCAGGTAATAACTTACTATATTGATCCCGAGAACTATTATATAGTTAAACAAGTAGGTAAAGTAAAATCCAATGGAAAAGAGTTTGAAAATACTGTATCCTTTGGGAATTATAAAAAACTTGATGAAGGTATTGTTTATCCAATGACTATGGGCGGTGGTTTTGGCGAAACAGAAATAGTAAAGCTCGAAATAAATACTCCTATTGATGAATCTGAGTTTAAAGTTCAGATCTAGATTTTTTGTGTATTAGAATATCTAAAATGAATTTAATTAGGATAATATAAGAAAAATATGAAACGATTATTAATAGTTGCTATGTCTCTCTACTCTTTAAGCATTAGTGCTCAGAGTACTGTTAACTCAGCACTTTTTGGTTCAATGGAGGCTCGCTCGCTCGGCCCTGCAACAATGAGTGGGAGAATAACCGCAATTGATGGAGTAAACAAGGATGATGGTAAAACCATTTATGTAGGAACTGCTGGGGGTGGTGTTTGGAAATCTACAAATGCTGGAGCCTCATATAAATCAATTTTCGACAAGTATTGCCAATCAATTGGTGCAATTGCTGTAGACCAAGCAAAGCCAAGCACGATATATGTTGGAACGGGCGAAAGCAATATGCGAAATTCAGTGTCGATAGGTGTTGGAATGTTTAAATCGACCGATGGTGGCGATAACTGGAAAAAGATTGGGCTAGATAGTACAGAGCATATCTCAAAGATAATTGTTGATCCAAATAACTCAAATATTATTTATGTTGCAGCCCCTGGACCTCTTTGGAGCGACAGCAAGCATAGAGGGTTATATAAATCAACCGATGGTGGTGAAACCTGGGCTAAAATCTTATATAAAGATTTAAAGACAGGTTGTGCAGATATTCTGGTTGATCCTTCAAACGCTAATATAATATTTGCATCAATGTGGGAATTTAGACGCCAACCCTACAGCTTTAGTTCTGGAGGAAATTCAAGTGGTTTATTTAAAAGTACTGATGGCGGAACTACTTGGCGCGAAATCACAAATGGTTTGCCACCAAAACCTTTTGGTAGAATTGCAATGGCATTAGCTCCTAGCGATCCCAAACAAATGGTTGCAATAGTTGAGAGTAAGAAAACGGGCTTGTACATCTCGTCAGATAATGGTGAGTCATGGAAAAGTCAAAGCGCATCATTTAATATCGTTGCTCGCCCATTCTACTTCAGCACAATAGCTATTGATCCTAAAGATCCTAAACGAGTTTATCGTCCTGCATATTCATTCTCCTATAGTAGCGATGGTGGGTATTCTTTCTCAGATGCAAGCCAGGATGGAGGTTGGGTACACTCAGATCTGCATGCATTATGGATAAATCCTACATATACTAACCTAATGTACGTAGGTACTGATGGCGGTGTTTACAGCAGTCTTGATAAAGGAGTTACATGGCAGTTTAATCAAGGTCTTCCTGTATCTCAATTTTACCATGTTGCTTGCGATAACAAAGAACCATATAATGTATACGGAGGATTGCAAGATAATGGGAGCTGGATGGCTCCAAGCGCTTCACCAGGAGGCATAGGTAATGCAAATTGGTGGAGAATTAGTGGAGGCGATGGATTTTGGGCAGTCCCAGATGTTGATGGTAAAACGGTTTACTCTGAATATCAGGGAGGAATGATGAGTCGAGCTAACATTGATAATATGAAATCGGAATCAATTCAGCCACAAAAAACAGCTAAAGAAGATAAACTCCGCTGGAATTGGAACACACCTATTGTTACTGGATCCAATAACCCAAAGAATCTTTATGTTGGAGCACAATATCTCTATAAATCAACTGACCAAGGACGCAGCTGGAAACGTATTTCACCAGATTTATCTACTAATAATAAAGCAAAACAGGATCAAGAGGCTAGTGGGGGCATTAGTGAAGATAATACAGCTGCCGAAAACCATTGTACAATTTATTATATAGCAGAATCTCCATTTGATGAAAATACTATTTGGGTTGGAACTGATGATGGAAATTTACAATATACCTCAAACGGAGGTGCAACATGGACAAACGTATCATCAAATATTGCTAAATCAGGAATTGCAAATCAAGCATGGGTGAGTAGCGTTCAACCCTCTCAATTCAACAAAGAGACTGTTTATGCTACTTTCGATAACCACATGTATGGCGATCACAATACATATCTTGCAAAAAGTACAGATATGGGTCAGACATGGACAAGAATTAACAGTAAAGAATTTACAGGGTTTGCACATAAAATTATTGAAGATTCTGAGAACCAAAAACTTTTATTCCTTGGAACTGAGTTGGGATTGTTTGCAACCCTTGATGGTGGAGAGAACTGGTTTAGAATGAAAAATAATTTACCAGAATACGTTTCGGTTTATGACATCCAAATCCAGAAAAAAAATCATGATCTGGTTGTTGCCACCCACGGTAGAGGTATTTATATTCTTGATAATATAAGTTCACTAAGCAAGCTAACCAAAGAAGTTCTTTCTCAAGATGTATATCTATTCCCAACGCCTGATATCACATTAAATAGCGGCAGGTTTGGATGGGGAGGTCCTGAAGTGCTCGGCGAGTGGAAAGCTCAAAATCCTGACAATATTTCACCCATAACCTATTATCTTAAACAAAGGTTAAGTACAGGTAAGATAACAATTGAAATCCTTGATGAAAACGGCAAACTTATTCAAACTATTCCTGGGACAATAAGAAAAGGAATTAACAAAGTTTATTGGAATCTAAGAGGTATTCCACCAAAAGTTGCAGCAGGTAGTACAAAAATGGATGTTGCTGGATTTTCAGCACCAATGGTTCTTCCTGGTGTTTATAAAATAAGGCTTCTTGTAAACAATAAAGAATATGTTAGCTCTGTTAACTGCATACACGATTCTAAAAACATCGATTTAAGCGTTGATGATCGCAAGTTAGTTTACGATAAAGCGATGCAACTTCAATCTCTATATAATCAAGTCTCAAGTGTTATTGATAGCATCTCAACTTACCAAACCAATTTAAAAGCAGATACTGTTGCTTTTTCGAAAAACAAAAATGCAAAAGCATTTTATGCTGAGTTACAAAAGGTAAAAGGCGAATTAATGGCTACTAAGAAAACATCAATATTTGCCGATGAAGAGAGATTACGTGAGAGGCTTTCTTCGCTTTATGGGACTTTCTGCTCAATGGAGGTAAAACCTAATACAATTCAACTCGAGGCAATTGAGGCAATTAAACAGGATTTCACTAGTATTCAAACCAGCCTCAAGAAACTTTTAGCAAAACATTTACCCAAAAATCCACAACTTAAAAGTTTTAAAATTTAATATTCTAGAAAATAAAAAAACGAGGCGTAATCTGCCTCGTTTTTTTATTTATAGTAATGCTTAATTATAAACTACTAATGCTTCCAAATCCTGAGCAGCTTCGGTTAATAAAAGGGCGCCCTGCATAACTGATTCGTCCCATTCCCGAAACTGAAGCATTTAAATTCTCTGTTGCATAAACCGATGCTTTGGCTACTCCGCTAACTTCAATTTCACAATTCTCAGATTTAAACTCTGATGCATTCAATTTGCCTACCCCGCTAATATCCATATCTAATTCTTTTGTTACACCAACGATTTTGCCTGATAATACACCGCTTGCATCAAGCTCAAATTTTGTAGATTGTATATTTAGATCCAGGTTTGCAACTCCCCCAACAACAACTTTAACGTCACTGAGTTTTATCTGATTAGGGGTTTCAATATCAACAACACCGCCTAACGATAACCTCTTAATATCTGGAAGAGTAATTGTAATTAAAACATCATCCTGATGCTGATGGCGACTGTCATTATATATCTCAAGTTTATCACCTCTTACACTTACATGCACATCTTCCAATTCATCCTTATCGCCAGTGATATTAAGCGATGCTTTATCGCCTTGAATTAAAGTAACCTTGCAGGCCAAATCGATATCAACGCTTTTTACGCCTGCAATATCTGGTATTGTAGGTTGTGCGTTAAGATTTAAAGCAATAAAAGAAAGTAATGAAACGCCAATAATGGCAACGAGTTTTGATTGATTAGTTTTCATAATATTTTGAATTTTATTTTAATAAATATTTTATATCCTAATAGACGATCTAAACTTCGATTTGCTGCTTAGGATTAAAAAATAATGTAACTTTTGCTTAAAAATTGAGTATTAGATAAAGTATATTTTTTGCATCTATCATCTAAATCATAGCACATGAGCCTTTTCGGAGCAATCCTTTTTTTCCTACTAATAATTTTAATAGGAATTATTCCCTTTCCGCTTATTTATGGACTTTCCTTTATTCTTCAGTTATTAGCCGAGAAGCTCTTCGGATATCGAAAGAAAGTTGTAATTGACAATTTAAGGGGCACGTTTCCAGAGAAAACTCGAAGTGAGTTAAGTAGAATTGTTAAG
>JBPXJX010000699.1:0-1566 GCA_051715525.1 Bacteroidales bacterium | reverse complement strand
ATTCAAAGCATCTTTAACTTGCCTGTTGGCGAAACTGCACTTGCTGGAAGTATCATACTTGCAATCATGGCTTTGCCAACCATAATAACCATTGCAGAGGATTCAATAAGAACAACCCCTCGCTCAATGAAAGAGGCCAGTTTGGCCCTTGGAGCAAGCCGTTGGCAAACAATATACAGAATTACTATCCCCTACTCCATTTCAGGTATCACTGCAGCTGCAATCCTTGGAATTGGTCGCGCAATTGGAGAAACCATGGCTGTGCTAATGGTAACAGGTAACGCAGCATCAATACCACACTCGTTTCTCGAACCTGTAAGAACAATTCCAGCAACCATTGCTGCTGAACTTGGCGAAGCACCTCAAGGAGGGTTGCATTACCAATCGCTTTTCATTTTGGGAAGTATCCTGTTTGTGATTACGCTCATTGTCAACCTTTCGGTTGAGTATATCTCATCGAAACAAAAACTGGCTAAAAGGTAAATAGTATGACTTTAGAAAGAAAAAAAGAGCTAGAGCGCAGCAAGAAGCGAAGTGAGAGGATGGCCTTTTGGATATTCCGTTCCATGAGCATTTTAGTTGTTGGAATCCTATTTTTAATTTTAGGGTTTATTATTATAAAAGGTATCTCGGTTATAAGTTGGGATTTTATTACCAAAATGCCTGAAGATGGCATGACCAAAGGTGGTATATACCCCGCAATAATTGGAACACTCTACCTTATAGCCGGAAGTATGCTATTCAGTTTTCCTATAGGAGTGCTTTCGGGTATCTATATAAACGAGTATGCAACTAACGGGTGGTTAGTTCGTTTTATTAGAGTAATGACAAACAACCTTGCAGGTATTCCTTCCATTGTATTCGGTTTATTTGGGATGTCGCTTTTTGTAAACACGCTTGGTTTTGGCGATTCAATCATTGCTGGATCGTTAACCCTAGGTTTAATGACTCTTCCAATAGTAATTCGAACTACCGAGGAAGCGCTAAAGTCAGTAGATAATTCTTTTAGACAAGGAAGTTACGCCCTTGGGGCAACTAAACTTCAAACAATCAGAAGAGTTACCCTTCCAATTGCGTACCCTAATATTATTACCGGATTAATCCTATCAATCGGTAGAGTTTCAGGTGAAACAGCCCCTATCCTATTTACGGTAGCGGCATATTTTCTACCTAAACTCCCCCATAGCATTTTCGATCAGGTGATGGCACTGCCTTACCACCTTTACGTTTTGGCAACTAGCGGAACCAATATCGAGGAATCGCGCCCTATGGCTTACGGAACAGCACTTGTGCTCATTATGATTGTTCTATTTCTTAATCTTATGGCCAACATGCTCCGAAAATATTTTAGTAAAAAAGTTAAAATGAACTAATAATGGCAAAAATTGAAACTATAGATGCCAACCTTTACTACGGCGATTTTCATGCGCTGAAGAACATCTCCATGAAGATGGAGGAGAACACTGTTACTGCATTAATTGGTCCTTCGGGATGTGGTAAATCAACCTACTTGCGCCTTTTCAATCGTATGAACGACTTAATAGATAGCACAAAGATTAGCGGTCA
>JBPXJX010000698.1:0-3840 GCA_051715525.1 Bacteroidales bacterium | reverse complement strand
CTTTGTTGAATCTAATTTTATTAGTTTATACATCTCGGCAGTTAATACATTTCGATGTTCGTAAGGGTAAATGGTTTCATCGCCCCAAAAAACGCCCCCCGCAAATGTTGATTTAGAGAACTTGAAAAGGCTATCAGGCACTTGTTTTATAATGCCTGCCCTCATTTTAAAACTCGAAATTCTAATAGCATCAAGCAGCGACTTATATTTAAATGAGTTGTTCTTTACTTCGGCCTTTTCAATCCATGCTCTATAATCTGTTGATTTATCAATATCTAATAGAAGATCAAGCGTTGACACAAGATCAAAAAACGATTTTGATTCCTCTATTCTTTTCTTTAACAAATCAACAATTAAAGCCATATTCAAATCAACGCCATAATTTGCAGACTTAGCCATTAATAACGCTCTAACTACATGAACTGAAATCCATGTTTGATCTTCACCATCTTTCCACCAACCCCATAAACCCTCTTTACCTCTTGACTCGAGCATTTTTTTAACCAAGCGCTGCACATCCCTTTTTTGCTTAAAAGGCTTATTATCTAGTTTTGCAGCCTTCTCTAAGGTGAGAAGCGCAACCAGTTTTGACGATGCCTGTTCGTTGCATAAATAAGGGTAGCCTATTATAGACTCAGTATACGATTCAAAAAAATCGTATCTCCCGGAAGATGCATAAATATTAGCCCCTTTGCCAATTATTGAATCGGGGATAGTGAAAGTAGTATCAATATCAGCAAAAACAAAAACGCCTTTAGCTTCTAAAGTACCAATTGGGTTAAGAGGAATCTTTCGGCGTTCCCCATCGCTATTCCCACTAATAGATTTCACTGAATACTCAACAGATAAACTATCCTCTTTAGGTGCAACAACCAATATTGAATCATTAATTATTTTATTCAACATACTATCAGGTAAAGTTTTATCAAATCCCAAAAATTTAAAAACCCTTGCTACTTTTTCTTTTTTCTCAGCATAATTCCTGACCTTACCCTTTAAGTATACAGAATCACCTTGAACCATAAAACGAGGTAACGAAAGAGAAGCCATGAGAGGCTTAAACGATTTTATTAGATTTTGACTCTTTACCAACTGTATTTCTTTGGTAACAGCAACAGCATTATTTCTCCAAGTTGTTATATCATCAGGAAATTTAACTTTTACTTTAACTATTCCATTTATATCGGTTCTAAGTTTAGGTTGCCAAAATGCATAATCAGAAAAGTTTGTACGTAATGTACTTGCACCTTCAAGACCTGCAGCATAACTAGAATCGGTTAAAGCAGCCGCTATATCAATTGATTTCTTATTACTCCTAGTTTTAATTATTAATACACCATTAACCCCTCTTGAACCATACAAACCACTGGCTTGTTCTCCCTTTAAAGCAAATAATGATTCAATAAAAGTTGGTTCTATTTTCTTAAACTGTTCCTCTGTTATAATTTCTCCATCCAAAACGTAAAGTGGGGTATTGTTTGCACTTATCGAATTCATTCCGCGTATCGAAATAGGAGGAGAAACTCCTCCTAAGTTTCTTACCTGTACTCCTGAAACAGCACCTGCTAAAAAAGATGATTCCCTAACTCCAAGTGCAGTTACAACAAGCTCCTCTACCATTAATGATTCAGGCTCTAATTGAATATCAACATTAGATTCATTGGAAATGGGGGTTTCTAAAGTTTTACATCCCACAAAACTGAAAACAATAACTTGTGCATCACCAGAAAGATACAACTCATACCTACCGTCAATATCGGTTGCTGTTCCAATAGTAGTACCTTTGATCATAACCGATACACCTGGAATTGGCATATTATCTTCAGTGGAGGTTACTACACCTGAAATTACATTTCCTGAATAGTTAACTTTCTTACTCTCAGAATAAAACTTTACAATGGGTTTACTTAAATTAGTTACTAAAGAAGATCTCTCAAAGAGCTTGCGGGCAAAATTATAGGTTGAAGTGGGGAAACCACCTATTTTTGAAGACAAATCATCAAAGTTTAGATATTTAAAAGGCTTATCACCAAAACTATTATTTTTAATTTCTAAGAAAAGATCACCATTTGATGGTATTATTATTGAATCTCTTTCTAATACGTATTTATCGTAAAACAAAATTGCTCGATATAAGCCTTGGCTAGGAACTGTAAACTCATGCATATCTTGGCCTATGCCCCTTTTGCAAATAATAAAATAGGAATCAGTATGGCTCAATAGAGTAATTGCAATAGGTCGTTCTTTTGTTACATATTTAAGATTAATCTTAGAATAGTTCTTTTTAATATAACTTGAATTGTCGGTGTTTGTAAATAGCCGACTAAACGGATCGACTTTAGGCTTCAAGTATTCAATGGCATCATGATTTGTTATAATGCTATCATTAAACTTCCAAGCAAGAAAATTACTTGACCTATTAATATCTGATTTAACAAACGGTTTTACTTTTGTTACTTTTACCACATTCTCTCCAAATGAATACTGGCTTCCTTGTTCAAAATTTAGTTTGTAATCATTTCTCAAGGTTGAGAATGTAAAATCATTAAGATATACAGGTGCAATGTTGAAGTTTTTATCGTAATACCCTAACTGAGGAATTAGAAAAACTGAATTATTTTGTGTTATATATCCCTTAACCCCAAAAATGTTTCGATCTGATCTTATCCTAAGAACATACCTATTTGCATCATTAACCTGCTTTCGAATATGGCTTTTACGCTTTCTGACAACACTTAAATCCTCAATATCTTTTGAGATATCGATATTTAAAATCGTTTTAACATTTGGCTGAATTTTGACGTCTTCTAACTTATAGATTTTATTATAAGTTAAAATTTCAATATCATTAGTTTCACTTGCCCTAAAAGCAAATGGTTTACTATTATTCTCAAGACTAAAAAAAACTGGCCAACCATTTATATTTATTTGTTGTACACTAATGGGTATCCCATTATTATGAATATAGGGAGATATAGAAGTAATATAATTATTTGAATTGAAAGATTTTTTATATAAACCATTTCGGGGGTAAAGAAACCTATAAAACTCAATTGTATCTATACCTAGCCTGCATCCCCAATAATTATAATTCAAAAACTCCCAATCCTTTACTTCTTTAGATTGCTTAACAGAAAAACTATTTCGAAGTATACGAGGTTTTGGTTCTTTATTAAAATTTGGCAGGTAAACCTCCTGCTGTTTCTTAAACTTTGATGTTACAGCCCAAGCGGTAATGTCAGCATCTGCAATAGGCTTCCCTTTGCTATCGGTTAATGCGTATTTCAGTTCAATTTCTTGCCCTGGTACTATGTTTTGAGGGGATAATATATCCAAGTTGATATGGTTATCCAATGTAAGGTTGTAATTATTCTCAACCACTTTCCCTCCCCAAACATAACTTATAAAAAGCGAGCAATTTTTCTTCGACTTGTTTTTCAAGCCAATTTTATAATCGGTTGTTGTGACACCCCTGAGAATTTCAGTATTTCCTTTGTAAACAAAATAATCAACCTTAAGATTACGAGGATTCTGAATTGAAATTCTTATCGAATCTATTGTTCTATCTGATGAAACAATCATATTACTATAGTTTTCAGGCACGCTGTAATCAAGGGATGTAAATTCCTCAATGAATCTGTAATTTGCAAATACAGGGTTTGGCACAAATAAAAATGGAAATTGAATATCGATTTTGGGTTGTTCATCTACTTTAAGAGACCCTCTCCCTTTAACCTCTTTTCCACAATAGTAAAGTCTTGCAATTAAAGAATCCTTACCTTGAGATTCAACTTTGATCCTAGCTTTATTTCCGTTAAAAAAACCTCGTTCCTCGAAACG
>JBPXJX010000697.1:0-2493 GCA_051715525.1 Bacteroidales bacterium | reverse complement strand
TATCATGAACCAAGCAATTTTTGTCAAGTCGTATTCCTTAAACTCCCTATAAGCAAAGAATAGACAGATACTGGCAATCAACGAACAAATCACAGGCAATGTATCGCCAACATATAGTAAAACGCTTTCTCCACCTGGCTTAAAAAGATAAAAGATTATATTGATAAACAAGAGGATGCCTGTTGTGTACCAAAGTAATTTAGTCGGTTTCATATTTTTTTCCTTCCTATATTAAATATATTGTGAAGTTTTAGTACATCGAAATTACGCAGATTAATCGTTCCTAATTAAAGTGCACCAATGATTTACATCATCATCGGATTTGCCTGACTTGCTATATCACCACTCCCCTGCACATAAAAAAGAAAAAAGAAAATAAAAAACTTTTAGTTGTAACATATGTTACATTCTATGCTGATGGGTTGCCATATGTTTGTATCGAAAATCAGATGTATATATTCTAACAACGAACAACAAATAACGAACAACGATATGAAAAGAGACATTATCAAAATCGACCGCGACAAGTGTACAGGATGTGGCCTTTGCGTTACAGGTTGCCACGAAGGTGCTTTACAAATTGTTGACGGCAAAGCCGTAATGATTAGCGAGCTGATGTGCGATGGCCTTGGTGCCTGCATTGGCGAATGTCCTGAGGGTGCTATTGAAATTGAATCGCGCGAAGCTGCAGCTTACGACGAGGTTTTAACCCTTTCAAAAATGGTTGAAAATGGCAAAAATACCGTTATTGCTCACCTTAAACATCTTAAAGACCATGCTCAAAAGGAGTACATGCGTCAGGGTGTTGAGTGGATGCTTGCAAATAGAGACAAAATTCCATTCGAAGTTGACGAAGTTATACAATCAGTTCATAGTCACAACCCCGGAGCGATGAAAAATCCTCAACCTCAATCACAACAACCAAAACAAATGTTTACAGCTATGCCAAATCATAATCACGGTGGACATGGTGGCGCTTGCGGGTGCCCAGGTTCAGCAGAACGTTCTTTTGAGAAACCTCAAGCAGCACCAAACATGGTATCTGCACAGTCGGAGTTAACCCACTGGCCAATTCAAATGCACCTAATCAACCCTTATGCACCGCACTTTAAAGGTTCAAACCTATTGCTTGCAGCCGATTGCGTAGCATTCTCATTGGGAGCCTTCCATAGCGATTACCTAAAAGGCAAAACCTTAACCATTGCTTGTCCAAAGCTCGATTCAAACAAGGAATCATATGTTGAGAAGTTAACTGCACTTATTGATGAAGGTGGAATTGATACCCTAACCATCATGAAAATGGAAGTTCCTTGCTGTGGTGGGCTAGTTCAGCTTGCAAAGATGGCTGCTGATAAGGCTTCACGCAAAGTACCTATTAAGGTTACAACTGTTGGCCTACAGGGTGATATTTTAGAGAGTACCTGGGTTTAATTAGGCTGTAGGTTTTTATACTATAGACTGTAGTGAAAAAGTAATCAATAATATAATCAATTAATAGTAATCAACTTAAAACTAACAATTAACAACTAAAACGATCAATTACAATGAGCATGTTTTGTTATCAATGTCAAGAAGCAGCCAAAGGAACAGGTTGCACAGGTTCAAAAGGTGTATGTGGGATTAGCGATGAGGTAATACACCTACAAGATTTATTCGTTCATCTTTTAAAAGGCCTTTCGTATTATACTTTAGAGGCAAAGAAGAGTGGTGTGGATTATGCAAATGCTGATGTGTTTGTAACCGAAGGTTTATTCACCACCATTACCAATGCCAACTTCTCAAAGGATGTTTTTGTTAAAAAGGTAAAGGAAACCATTGCGCTTCGCGAATCGATTAAGGCTAATCTTCAAAAGGCTGGCGTTAAGGTTGACTTCACCTCAAAAGATTTTTATACTTGGAACGAGCAGAGCGAAGAGAAAATCGTTTCTAAAGCATTTACAATTGACAGTAGAATCGATGCTCCAAATGAGGATATTCGTTCGTTACGCGCTCTTACCCTTTACGGCGTAAAAGGTTTAGCAGCTTACATATTACATGCTCACAACTTAGGATTTGAAGATAAAACGTTATATACCTTCTTACAAGAGGCTCTTGTAAAACTTACAAACGACAGTCTTTCTGTTGAGGAGAATATCGCCCTTGTAATGGAAACTGGTAAGCATGGTGTTACCGCTATGGCTTTGCTTGATAAAGCAAATACAACATCCTATGGTAACCCAGAGATAACCAAAGTAAACATTGGCGTTCGTAATAACCCTGGTATTCTTATCAGCGGTCACGATTTAAAGGATATGGAAGAGCTACTCGCTCAGACCGATGGAACTGGAGTTGATGTATACACTCACAGCGAGATGCTTCCAGCAAATTACTACCCAGCATTCAAAAAGTACAAGCATTTTGTAGGTAACTACGGTGGTGCATGGTGGAGCCAAAAAGAGGAGTTTGAGAAATTCAATGGACCAATCCTTTTCACAACCAACTGTATTGTTCCTA
>JBPXJX010000696.1:0-6639 GCA_051715525.1 Bacteroidales bacterium | reverse complement strand
GCATGGAATAGCATCAAAAGAATAGCCACATTGCCTGTTATTCCATGAAAAGTTAGCTTAAAAAGCGATCCCGAAAGAAGGCTCATTGCAGCAGTACCGATTGTGTCGCAGATTAAGCCTGAAACAAAAAAATAGGTGTGCCACCATTTTAGCCTTCGCTGAATTCTTTCAGCCCAAACTCCTATTGTATAAAGAATACAAGCTAAGTTAATAAATACAATAGCATAAACTAACGTGGTTGAGTGCATAGCAATAAAATCTAGGTTAAATAGATGACCGAAAAATAATTAAAAGAATTACTAATTTATGATTATATCATATAAAGGTTACTAAAGTTCTTCGAGAAGTAATTTCAAATTCTATTTAAGCAAACTCAACCTATCTTTTCATCCATTTTTACCACTAAAATGAATATTTTATTAACACTTTAATTATATATTAATACATTTTTATATCATATATATTTTTGTAAATTATTTTGTTATAATTAATTAGTATTTGTAAATTTATTGAATGTAAAATTCCATTAATCTTCCAATTTATGAGCCTAGAAGCATTAAAATCAACAAACAAAAGACGTTTAGGAGGATGGATGCCCTCAAAAGAAAGGGTAGTGAAATCTCTCCATAAAGCCCTTTCAAGTCGTGTAAAAGGAACAAAACAACCCCTGCACCCCGAAGTAGAAAAACTTGGCAATTTGATTAAAAACGACCCAATATTGCGAATGGAGTTCACAATGTCTATTGAACAGGCATTAGAGGCAGGGCATCAAATGGCTTATTCGGATATAGACGGATTGATGGTACTCATTAATGACGTAATGACTATGTCACCATCATTTGATCATACTGAATTGGTTGGTTGCCCATTAAATGCTTTGCTTGATTGGATTATGTGTACACCAGCTGGATATGCTGCATTTCGATCTCATGCCCTAAATGCTCAACTTCAAAAGATTTTGCAGGTATGGGGCAAATTTCTTAGTAGTCCTGAATCCTGTACCTATTTAAACACCGAATCCCCTTCTGGTTGGTTTTGCTCAGATGCCCTGAAAACAATTCACATGGATGAATTCCAATACGACCAATCCAAGCGTTATTGGGGGTTTAATTCTTGGAATGATTTCTTTATTAGAAAATTTAAACCAGGGGTGCGTCCAGTAGCAGAACCCAACAATAGCAAAGTAATCACAAGCGGTTGTGAATCTACGCCTTATTCAATCGAGAAAGATGTAAAACTAACTGATAGATTCTGGATAAAATCACAGCCATATTCTTTGCAAGATATGTTCACTCATGCTAAAAAAAATCTTGCTGAACCTTTCGTTGGAGGTACTATATATCAAGCCTTTTTAAGCGCCTACAACTACCACCGTTGGCACGCTCCGGTAAGCGGGAGAATTTCCGATATATATTTAGTTGAAGGAACTTACTATTCAGAGGCAGAAGCTGCTGGTTCAGATCCTGCAGGACCAAATGACTCTCAGGGATATATTACAGCGGTAGCTGCCAGAATGGTTATTTTAATCGATTGTGACGACCCTGCTCTGGGAAAGGTAGGATGTATCTATGTTGGTATGGCTGAAGTTTCTTCTTGTGTAGGAAGTGTTAAAAAGGGTCAGCACGTAAATAAAGGCGATGAGCTAGGATATTTCCAATTTGGAGGATCAACCTACTGCTTAATATTCCAACCGAACGTAATAAACCATTTTACTGTTGAAGTACCATCCGATTTCGATAATGCAATACCTATAAAGCTGAATTCAAAAATAGCAATCGCTAATTAAGGTCAACAATTGTAATTCATATAAAGAGAAAATACCCAAATGAAAACAAGTCAAATAACCAAAAGAACTCCTGCATTCGCATGCACAACGATGATTGCTGGCAAGAATGCTACGGTTGATGGGTCTGTATTAGTTGCTCATTCCGATGATGATGTGTCTGACGAACGGGTAATCTTTGTTCCTGCCCGTGATTGGAATCTAAAGAAGAAGGAGGAGGCAGAAAGACACGTTTATTATGATGATTGTAGCCTTGGTCATGAGATGTATCATGACAAGAAAAAGAAAACAACCTACAATGCTACTGAACTCCGTAGATACATCGGAAAGTCTAGAGGTCGTGGGTATGAAACCTCAGGATATCGGCATAGCATTTCTTTAGGAAGTATTCCGCAAGTAAAACATACTTACGCTTATTTTGATGCCAGCTATGGCATAATGAACGAGCATCAGCTAATGATTGGCGAATGCACATGCGGAGCAAAGGTTCATCCACAACCAGAACCCGGATCGCGAATATTCTATAGCGCCGAACTTTCACGTGTTGCCCTGGAAAGATGCACAAAAGCCGTTGAAGCCATTAAGCTCATGGGTGATCTCATTAAAAAGTATGGCTACTATGGCACAGGCGAAACCCTTCTTGTTGGCGACACAGACGAGGCATGGGTAATGGAAATGTGCGGCTACGATATGGAGGGAACAAACGGATTGTGGGTTGCCAAAAGGGTTCCTGATGATTGCTTCTTTGTAGCCGCGAATGAGTTCAGAATTAGAGAAATTGACCCGAATGATAAAGACATTATGCATTCTGATAATCTTGAGGATGTCATTTGCAATAAAATGGGATGGTGGAATCTAAAAGATGGTCCAATAGATTGGCTAAGAGCTGTGAGCTATGGCGAGTACAGTAATCCTTACTATTCTCTTCGTAGAGTGTGGCGAGCGCTAACCAAGGCAAAACCATCACTTTGTTTATCTCCTTGGGTTGAAAATGGCTACACAAAAGCATATCCATTTGCAGTTGTTCCAGATAATAAACTCTCCGTTGCAAGTATTGCCGATATTTATCGCGATCATTATGAAGGTACCGAGTTTGATATGACCTCCGGAAAAGCTGCTGGCCCTTGGGGTGATCCCACTCGTTACGAAAATAACCCCGATAAAGGAAATGCTTGGGAACTTCAGGTAAATTGCCCAAAAGGCGCATGGGAGAGGCCAATATCAATATATCGCTGCGGGATGTTTTGGATTAATCAAGCACGAAAAAATTTACCCGATGCAATTGGGGGCATCTCATGGATTGGCCTTGATCGCCCTGCTGCAAATTGCCTTATGCCTTTCTTTGTTGGAATTAAAGACCTGCCTGCTCCAATGCAAACCATGAAGCTTACTAAATTCGAAAGGAAAAGCGCATGGTGGGCATTTAACTATGTGGCAAACTATATTAACCTTAAATATGCCTACATGATAGAAGATGTGACAGAACTTCAGCAAAAGCTAGAAAAAGAGGCCTACGACGATGTTTACAAGCTAAAGCATACAAAGCAAGATATTGACCTATTCTGCACAAAAAATATGAATAAGGTTTTAAATACTTGGTGGCGATTATCGGAAAAGCTAATTGTAAAATACAACAATGGCTGCATAACCACCGAAAAAGCAATAATGCAGAAAGTTGATTACCCCGATTGGTGGCTCCGGGATGTTGGATACTACGATGGACCAACAAGCTATGAGCGGAAATGCCATAAATAAACCTATTACATCACAAAAAAGGGGCAATTAATTGCCCCTTTTTTTATTCTCTTATAATTACTTTTGAAACTCTATAATCTTTCAAATAAATCAACTTTTCGGCAAATCCGCCCGGCTGAAATTTAGCAACTGTTGGGCGAAGTTAAAACTTACTTGTTCTTTTAACACTTAACGAATAAATATAAACAACTGACAATATCTCATCGTTAAGTTTTCTGGAAATTGACATATCAATTTGGGCTCCTTCATAATCTCCAACAAGTTCTTTAATTTTTGACCGTGTTTCAAATAATGTATATTCATATTGATTTTCTAATATTGCTTTATTATAATACTTTAATGCTTTTTCATACTTCGACTTAGAAAAATACTTCTTTGCTATTTTTGAATAATCTGTTGGTAAATTTTCAGAAAAACAACGATAAATGAAAACAATCAAATAATCTCTATCAATAGGTGTATTGTTTATTTTTGTTGGACTCCAATCACTATTCAATTCATTTAATGCAATTATTGAACTTGTAGATAATGAGATGTCTGGTGAACTAATAATTTTTATATTATCAATTTGACCTTCCTTCTTAATTGTAAAAGATAAAACAACATCTCCTTGAATATTTTGCATATAAGCTTCTTGAGGATAGGTTGCTTTTTTACATAGAAAATCTGTTACATTAACTGAACGATGCTTCGCTTTTTCAAATATTATAGTTGTGTCAATAGTTTGATTTACTTGACTGTTACAACATATACTAAGAAATAGAAATGCTACGATTAAACTTTTTGTTTTCATTTTTTGTTAATTATTTGTTATTGATTTCGATTTAGGATCTTATTTTTCAAATGTTTCGTTAATCGTTTATAACTCCATTGCATAAAAATTCAACTTTTTATTCATTTCTCAGATCTTTCCAATCTTGAAAAACTTTAACCTATGTAGTAAGTTTTCGTAATAGGGTGAATTGTGCTAACGTTCCCGTGGTTGGGCACGCTGGGGCATTAGTAGCAGCGTCTTTGTTCCACGTTAAACTTTTACTAATTTACAATAAACTTTTTTATCCGCAAATCAGCCCCAGTGGGCTTAACTACGTGTTGTGCCCTGTAGTTTTATACTGTATTTCACTTGATTCTTTTCACCTGTTTTTTCAAATAAGTTTAATTCAACGCCTTTCCTTAAATCTCTACTTGCTGTTGCTGTTGATATATCTTTAAATACATTCATGTAGTCTTTTCTTGAGAACTCGCTAATTCCAAGTGATATAAAATAATCTATTCTGTCCTTGTCAGTAAGCACTCTATTGTTATAATTCAGCAAGTCTTCAAGAGACTTATTTATAACATTTAGCATGTATTCGATAAATCCTGTTGATTCTCCTTTCTTATCGCTCCTTGCCAATGCTTTGTAATATTCTTGCTGAGATTGACTGATAAGCGTTTCGAAAGGTAAGAATTCGAATACAGGGTATTCATTCATTAGGATTACTGTTTGCCATAATCTTCCCATCCTCCCGTTACCATCAATAAAAGGATGAATAAATTCCATTTCATAATGGAAAACACAACTCTTTATAAGAGGCAATTCATCTTTGCTTTTCAAATATTTAAATAAATCATTCATTAGGTAAGGGACGTTTTCAGCCGGTGGTGCTATGTGCGCAACTTTTGAGCCCTGATAAATGCCAACACCTTGATTTCTGAATTTTCCTGCACCATCAACAATACCTTGCATGAGCATTCCATGCGCCTTCAAAAACGATTTAACAGATGAGAATTCAAAGCCTTCAATATTTTCGTAAACCTTTATTGCATTAACAACTTCGAGAATATCCTTTTTAGGCCCTAAAACTCTTTTGTTTTCGATAATTGCAGTCACTTGCTCCTGAGTTAGGGTATTGCCTTCAATTTTCAAAGAGGAGTGAATGGTCTTAATCTTGTTTTGTTTTCTTAATTGAGGAGAAGGTTTGTTAAGGAAGTTTGCATTCACGACTCCTAATTTCTCTGAAATAGAACTAATCAGAAGAAGTATTTTGGTTGTAATATCATAAGGTGGCTTCATTGATACTATCATTTGATACTATCAAAGATACGAGTAAACAATTAACTATCCAAATTCGAAATGCTATTGGGCATAACTCAAATAATGTATATAAAAACCACACCCATAAGCTCAAATAGGACTGTTTTGTGAAGGTGATTGCTATTTAATGCATTATAAAGTTATACAATAATTGGGGTATTATGCCACAGGGCTTTAGTCTTTTTATACTAATAAATTGCTAGGGTAATAATAGTCTTAAGATAGTGGCAAAAGAAAAAAGACCATCTGAAAGGATGATCTTTCTTATTTTTGAGCTGTATTGGAGTCGAGCCAGTGACGCCTTCTCAGGCAAATGCCGGAGAATGTTCTAAACCCTGCCTTCCGACAGGCTGGCAGCATAGCTAAAAGCATCTTTGCAAAAAAAGCCACTAAAATAAGTGGCTTTTCCCTTGTTTATTAAGTCGGTCTATGAATTAAAGTCTTTTGAAATGAATGGAATGCAAAAAATAGATTATCCCTTATTTTTTTACAATTACTTTTTTGGTAATCAACTTATCTTTAACGCTGAATTTTATAAAGTAGACCCCATCATTCAAGTTTTCTAAATTGATTTTATTCCCGTTAACCAAATAATCGCTTATTAATTTCCCCTTTATATCTAATATTTCAATATAATTGATTTTTAAGTCCGTGTTAATTGATATAAAATCTTTTGTAGGATTAGGGAAGATAAATACATATGAGCTTGTTTCTATAGTTTCAATATCATTTGGTGTGGTTACAGTAAAGTTAATTGAATTGCTAGTTTTTTGATTTCCTGCAGAACATGTAACATCGCTTGTTAAAACACACGTAATGATATCACCATTATTTAACCCGTTATCAGAATGTGTTGAGCTATTAGTACCTACATTATTCCCATTCTTCTTCCATTGATAAATTGGGTTACTCCCTCCTGCATCAATTGTAGAAGAAAAGGCAACTAAAGTACCTTGAACTATAGTACCTGATGGGTTTGCACTTATTATAATTGCAGGAATATGTTGTCCAAGTGGATTTGAAA
>JBPXJX010000695.1:0-14610 GCA_051715525.1 Bacteroidales bacterium | reverse complement strand
ATTAAGGAGAACGATGAATTCCAATATGGGCAAATAGCAAAATCAGTTAATATTGGGAATTGCTTTTCAACAGCCAATAAACTCTTTGATATCGAGACAATTGAAAAGAAGGTAAACGATTTTAATATAGAGAATGACCTTATTAAAAAGGGAATGGCAATAATGCCAATCTGCTTTGGGGTTTCATTTACGAATACCACGATGAACCAGGCTAGGGCTTTGGTTCATATCTATCAGGATGGAAGCGTTGGGGTTAGTACAGGTGCCATTGAGATGGGTCAAGGGGTTAATACCAAAATGGCTCAGGTTGCTGCAAGGGTGTTCTCTATTGATATCAAAAGGATAAAACTTGAATCGACTAATACTTCAAGGGTTGCAAATACTTCACCTACAGCGGCTAGTTCTGGTGCCGATTTAAATGGGAATGCCCTACTCATTGCTTGCAATGAGTTGCTTAAGCGTCTTAAAGCAACAGCAGCCCAAATGCTTGATTGCACAACTGAAGATATCATATTTGAAAATGAACGAGTAATTAAAAAGGGCATTATAACTGAAATTACTTGGGAAAAATTAGTTCAAACAGCCTTTCTGTCAAGAATTTGTCTTACAGAGAATGGGCATTATGCAACGCCAACCATTCATTTTGATAAATCGAAGGAGAAAGGACATCCATTTGCTTACCATGTTTATGGAACGGCAGTTATCACCGTTACACTAGATTGCTTAAGAGGCACTTACGAGGTTGATGAAGTAAAAATCGTTCACGATTTTGGCAATAGCATCAACCCTACAATTGATAAAGGTCAGATTGAGGGTGCCGTAGTACAAGGAATTGGATGGATGACCATGGAGGAAATTGCATTTAATAAGGAGGGCAGACTTCTTTCAAATAGTTTATCTACATATAAAGTTCCTGATATCTATTCTGCTCCGAAGGTTCTAGAATGTCATGCTTTAGAGACTGATGGACCTGAGTTGGCAATATTAAAATCGAAAGCAGTTGGAGAGCCACCATTTATGTACGGTATAGGAGCATTCTTTGCAATTCAAAATGCAATCAAAGCCTTTAACCCTAAATACAAACTTGATTTTGATGCGCCATTAACGCCTGAAAAAGTGTTGATGAGGTTGTATGCAAAAGAATGAAACTTTAAAAAACAAGTCAGGGATTATCTTCAATAGAGAGCACAATTAGGTCTAATTTGAACTTAGTTATTTTCCTTTATATATTATAATAGCAGAATATTTTTTGTTATTAAGTCAATAATATGTACTTATTTACTAATCAGTTTATATTTGTAAGGTAAATATCATTTTATCGACTCTTTTCTTTAGTTTTGCCTCGAATAAATTGTTTTAAACCATGAATCATTCCGACAAATTTCATACAATTTCTTTAAAACAACTACTTAATATCATCATTAGTGAGTACGATAAAAATGGTAGTATTTTCGGTATTCCCAAAGAACTTTTTTTTACTCCAAAGCATAGTAATCCATTAACAACTGAAATTTTTAACCAGAAACTCCAAACACCTCTTGGTGTTGCTGCAGGCCCACACTCACAGATGGCTCAAAATATCATTGGTGCTTGGTTGATGGGAGCTCGATATATCGAGTTAAAAACTGTTCAAACACTCGATGAACTTGACGTTCCAAAACCTTGTATTGATATGCAAGACGAAGGTTACAACTGCGAGTGGTCACAGGAACTTAAGATTCACGATAGTTTTAACGAGTATCTAAATGCTTGGATTATAATCCATATTCTTAACCATAAATTTGGCTGGGATAAAGGGATTGGCACAATCTTTAACATGAGTGTAGGGTATAATCTTGAAGGGATTATGAACGCTAACGTTCAGTGGTTCTTCGATAAGATGGGAAGTTGCGATGCTGAACTTAATGCTAAGATTGATGAGATTGCACAAATTTATCCTAAGGTTAAGGAGATAGAAATACCATCTTCCCTTTCGAACAATATCACTTTATCGACAATGCACGGTTGTCCTGCTAATGAAATTGAGGATATTGCAAGATACTTACTCGAGAAGAAGAACCTTCATACCTATGTGAAGTTAAACCCTACTCTTCTTGGACCACAAAGGCTTCGAGAGATTTTAAATGATAAGCTCAACTTTAAGACTTCTGTTCCTGATATCGCTTTCGAGCACGATTTAAAATATCCTGATGCAATAAAGATTATCAAATCCTTGCAACAATGTGCAAAGGACAAGAATTTGCAGTTTGGGCTCAAGTTAACCAACACGCTTGAATCGCTAAACAAGAAAGATGTATTTGCCAGTGATGTAGAAATGATGTATATGAGCGGAAGAGCGCTGCATCCAATTTCTATTAACGTTGCTCGTAAGCTTCAGGATGAATTTAATGGCGAACTTCAACTCTCCTTCTCTGCAGGTGCTAACGCATTCAACATTTCAGATATATTAGCCTGTGGCTTCAAAACGGTAACCGTTTGCTCTGATATTCTTAAGCCAGGTGGTTATACAAGGTTGAACCAGTATTTCGAGATGCTTGATGCAAGTTTCAATGAACTCCATGCCACAAGTATCAACGAGTACATTGTAAAGACCTCAAATAGAAAGAACATAAAGGAATCGGCACATGTGAGTTTAGTAAAATATGCCAACGAGGTTTTGGAATCATCGCTTTATAAAAGGGAGTATATAAAAACTCCAGATATTAAAACCAAGCGAGAGCTCGATTACTTCGATTGTATTGCAGCACCATGCCGCGAGACCTGTGCTACTAACCAAGATATTCCTGACTATTTGTACTATTCATCCAGAGGAGAGTTTGATAAGGCTTATGAGGTAATTCTTAAGACTAACCCATTCCCCTCAATTACAGGAATGGTTTGTGATCACCTTTGCCAGAATAAATGTACTCGCGTTAATTATGATAAATCACTTTTAATTCGCGAGGTTAAAAGATTTGTATCCGAGCAAAAAGAGGTTACTCTTAAGCCTGCAAAAGCAAATGGAGTTAAAGTTGCGGTTATTGGCGCTGGTCCATCGGGACTTTCTTGTGCATACTACCTTGCATTGGCTGGTTTTACTGTTGAAGTATTTGAGGCAAAATCGAAATCAGGCGGAATGGTTCAGTTTGCCATACCTGGCTTTAGACTAACCGATGAGGCTATTGCCAAAGATTTTAAGAGGGTAACCGACTTAGGCGTTAAAATCAATTATGGTGTCAAAATTGATAAGGAGAAATTTCAGACATTAAAGAAAGATTACACCTATATATACATTGGTGCCGGAGCTCAGCTCTCTGCAACCTTGGAGTTAGACGGCGCAAACTCAAAAGGTGTAATTGAACCTTTACAATTCCTATTTGATGTTAAGCAAGGAAAAACGAGTGGTTTAGGCAAAAAAGTTGTTATTATTGGCGGTGGTAACACTGCTATGGACGCTGCTCGTACCGCATTTAGACTTGTTGGTAAAGATGGAAAGGTAACCGTTGTTTACCGCAGAACCATTAACGAAATGCCAGCAGATCAAGGCGAGATAAAAGCGGTTATCGAAGAGGGTGTTGAAATTATTGAACTTGTAGCACCTGAAAAGGTTATTCAAAAGGATGGCTCAGTTAAAGCTTTGCTTTGTAGCAAAATGGAATTAAAGGGTGTGGATTCGAAAGGTCGCCCTACTCCTATTAAAATTGCTGGCTCTGAGTTTGAAATTCCTTGCGATACAATTATTCCAGCTATTGGTCAAAATCTAGATATCGACTTTGCAACAGCCGACCTGCTAAATGCAGATACCAAGTCCTATAAAACCCAGATGGGCAATGTGTTTATTGGTGGCGATGCTATGCGAGGCGCTTCAACTGCAATTAACGCTATTGCCGATGGACGCAAATCTGCGGAGCAGGTTATTAAGCAGGCATCTATAGATTTCAAACTTCAGATTTCAGATACTAGACAAAGGCTAAGCAAAAAAGAGCTGATGATTAAACGCTCAAAGCGGGTTTTTGCTGAAGATATTAACGAGTTGCCACTGAATGATAGGCAAAACTTCAAGTTAGTAAGTGAAACTCTCAATAAGCAAAGGGTCATCGATGAATCAAGCCGTTGCTTGTATTGCGATGATATCTGTAATATATGTACAACAGTTTGCCCTAACTTTGCTAACTATTCCTACGATATTGAGCCAGTGAAAATCAATCTACATAAAGCAGTTGTTGGAGAAGGAAAGGTTGATATTCAATTCGACAAGCAATTCGAGGTTAAGCAACGATATCAAATACTTAATATTGCCAATTTCTGTAACGAGTGTGGTAATTGCAAAACCTTCTGCCCTACATCAAGTGCGCCTTACAAAGAAAAACCGAAAATTTACCTTACAATAAACTCGTTCAAAGAGGCTGAGGAAGGCTACTATCTATCTAAACTTGAAGATCGTAATGTGCTGATATTTAGAAGAAAAGGTGAAATAAAGACGCTGACCGAGCATAAAGAGGAGTTTATTTATGAGACAGATTACTCATATGGGAAGTTCAAAAAGGGTACTTTCGAAATTATTGAGACTCGAGCTAAAGCGCAATGTGTTAAGGAATTGCACTTTGAGCAGGCTGCGATAATGAGTGTCATACTTCAAGGAGCCAAGAATCTAACTTTCGAAATATAAATTAAAAAGCCTAACAAATAAATGTTAGGCTTTTTAATCTTTTTATGCAGCGAGTTTACAACTTAAAATGGCGTTTAACCTTTGATTCTGCCATTACAAACGAGCTATAAAACTGGGTGATATTCTTAATTGTCGAGAATTTGTACGTAATAAAGTTGTGAAAATCATCCATATCGTTACAGTGAACTTTGATAAGAAAATCGGAGTTACCTGATATGTAATAGCATTCCATAACTTCATCCAACTTTTCCATCTCTTTTTCAAAAGCATCTATCGCCTCTTTTGTATGATCGTTAAGCGATGCAGAAACATATACAATCAACTTTTTACCAAGTAGCTTAGGATCTACTAATGTTAGGTACTGCTTAATGTATCCACTTTTTTCTAACTTTTTAATCCTTTCGTGTATTGGTGTAGTCGAAAGGTGAAGTTTGTCGGATAGTTCGCGAATGGTTATTCGGCTATTTAGCTGAAGAATATTCAGAAGCTTTTTGTCGATTTCGTCAAGTGGTTTCACGTTCGTATATTTTTAATGTTAAAAAACTATTTCACTATAAATATTACATTGTTAGCGTTTAAACAACTAAATAAAGCAATAGTTCGATTTTCTTTAGAGCACAGAACTCATAGTTGCAAATATACAATACTTCTACAATAATCAAAATAATTAGTATAATATTCTATTATCATAAAGTAATTAAGAAATTATCTATAAAGTCCCTATCTTGCATGAACTATCAATTAAATAATAGCTCATGATTCAGCTAGTTGACAAAGTTACAAATGAGAAGGCATTAGAAAATGCAGTTTTAAGATTTAAAGAGCGTGGTATAATATTACCCACTTTTGAACAGCAACGAAATCCGGATTTAGTTCCACAAAAAATAAAAGATAAACTAAAGAATGTAGGTCTTTGGGATATAAATCCGCTTAACCTTTTCCGTATTACCTGGAAAAACGAACCTGCTGATAAAGGTGGTCTATACGGAAACCCTAATTATATTGAACTTCCAAAAGAAATTACTGGAGTTGATGCACGCATCGTGCTAATGATTGGTAAATGGTTTCCAACTGGAGCACATAAAGTTGGTGCTGCTTATGGCTGTCTTGCACCAAGAATCATCACTGGTGGATTTGATCCTACTTTCCACAAAGCGGTTTGGCCATCAACTGGCAACTACTGCCGTGGTGGAGCATTCGACTCAAAGGTAATGGGCACCGAATCGGTTGCCATTCTTCCTGAGAAAATGAGTAAGGAGCGTTTCACATGGCTCAGGGATGTTATTGGTTCTGAGGTAATTGCTACACACGGTTGCGAATCGAATGTTAAGGAGATATACGATATGTGTTGGCATATTCGCAAGACTCGCCCCGATTGCATCATCTTTAACCAATTCGATGAGTTTGGTAATTCTGCTTGGCATTATAACACAACTGGTCACGCTATTGAGGATGTATTTAATATAATTAAAGGTAAAAACAGCAAATTAGCAGCTTACATATCTGCAACTGGCTCAGCTGGAACAATAGCGGCAGGCGATTACCTTCGCACAGTTGCCCCACACATTAAAGTTGTTGCTTCGGAAGCATTACAGTGCCCAACGCTACTAAATAACGGTTTTGGCGATCACAGAATTGAGGGTATTGGCGACAAGCATGTTCCTTGGGTTCACAACGTTAAAAATACTGATGTTGTAACTGCTATTGATGATGAGGATTGCATGAGAATTCTTCGTTTGTTCAACGAGAAGGATGGTCACGAGTACCTTAAATCGATGGGTATTGACCAAAGCATCATCAACGATCTTCATTTAATAGGTATTTCGGGAATTGGCAATATGCTTTCAGCAATTAAGACTGCTAAGCATTTCGAGATGACTAGTGATGATATCATTGTTACAATCGCTACCGATTCTGCTGATATGTACAAATCGAGAGTTGAAGAGCTTGAGGCAGAAAAAGGTAAGTACAATACTATCCAGGCAGTTAAGGATTTCGAAAAGTGTATTCTTGGTACAAGAGCCGATAATATGAAAGAACTTCTTTATGCAGATAGAAAAGCTATTCATAACCTTAAATATTATACTTGGGTTGAGCAGCAGGGCAAGGAAATTGAAGATTTGAATCAACTTTGGTACGATAGAACCATCTGGGATAACCTATTCCATCAGGTTAATAAGTGGGATGAGCTAATTAACAAATTCAACGAACGAACAGGATTACTTAAGGGATTATAATTTCTCAATTCTACAGAGTCTCTGTGTAACTCCGTGTGAACTCTGTGTTTCTCTGTGAAATATAACCCACAGAGCACCACAGAGAGGTCATTGAGAATCACAGAGATTTTTTATTGAAGTATCCGTTAAAAAAACTTTATTTTAGCTTCATATAAAATCCATGAATTCTAACAAATTCAAATATAGGTGTACAGATTGTGGTAAAGAATACAGCACCATCGATGTGATGTACCTTTGCCCATCGTGTAGCAAGGAGAATACAGCAACAACTCCCCCAAAGGGTGTCTTAAAGACTATTTATGATTATAGCTCACTTAAGAAATTAGGCTATGAAGGGTTGAAGAAAAATAGCTTTTTAGATCTTCTTCCCGTTAGCTCAATAGATAGCTTTTCATACCTAAAAGTTGGGAAAACACCCCTCTATCCTATCAAGAAAATAGATAAAAAGGGCTTAGGTTTTAACCTATTTCTTAAGGATGATTCTCAGAACCCTACTTTCTCTTTCAAAGATCGTGCATCTACCTTAGTATCAGCGTTTGCCAAAGAGAATAAACTAGATACGATTATAGCCGCATCTACCGGAAATGCAGGTTCTTCGCTGGCTGGCATATGTGCCTCGCAGGGACAGCAAGCAATCATTATGGTTCCAGAGAGTGCCCCCATTGCTAAGCTCACCCAGATTATAATGTATGGTGCCAAAATTGTTCCTGTTAAGGGAACATACGACGAAGCTTTTGATCTCAGTGTTAAGGCAACTGAGGTATTTGGATGGTACAACCGCAATACTGCTTTCAACCCGTTTACAATAGAAGGGAAGAAATCGGTTTCTCTAGAATTAATTGAACAACTTAATTTTGTTGTTCCTGATAGAATTTTCGTTCCAGTTGGCGATGGAGTTATTATTTCGGGTGTTTATAAGGGTTTCGAGGATTTGTTAAATCTTGGAATAATTGATAGAATGCCAATCATCGTTGCTGTTCAATCTGAGGGAAGTGATAATTTGGCCAGAAACATCTATTCAAGAGAGTTTCAAATTAAGCCAAGTAGCACGGTTGCTGATTCCATATCTGTGGATATTCCTCGGAATTTCTACATGGCAAGAGATTTTATCAAAACATATAATGGAGAAACACTGATTGTATCGGATAATGAGATTATGCAAGCCTCTTCTATCCTATCAAGAAATACTGGCATTTTTGCTGAACCTGCTGCAACTACAGCCTTTGCTGGAATGCTCAATTATCAAAAAAGCAACAAGTTGGCTGATAACTCCAATAACGTTGTTTTGCTTACTGGAAGCGGGCTAAAAGATTTAAAATCGGTAAGCGGTTTGCTTAATATGCCCAAATCAATTTATCCAACTATTGAAAATTTAGAAAGAATGCTGAAAAAATGATATTAATTTGATTTTCTTCATCTACCCCAACCCCTAAAGGGTGTGAAGAAAATCAATTTGCTCCCTTTAGGGTACGGGGTAAATAAATTGATTTTCTCTTTATTAATTCAAAAAGTTACTATCATGATTTCATATACACTCAATGGCGTTAAAAGAACTTTCTCTGGCGATTTAGAGGAAACACTTCTTAGCCATTTAAGGCTTGAGCACAAGGTTACATCGGCAAAAGATGGTTGCTCTGGACAAGGAGTCTGCGGTGCTTGTACTGTTGAAATAAACGGAAAGCCAAAGCTAGCCTGTAGGACTAAGATGGCTGATCTTGAAGGTACTGAAATCGTTACCTCTGAGGGTTTACCTAAAGAGTTTAGAGAAACCATTGGGAAGAACTTTGCTGAAAAAGGTGCAGTTCAATGTGGATTCTGTTCTCCAGGTATGATAATGCGGGCAAAAGGGCTTTATAACACAACCAAAACCCCTACCCGTCCTGAGATTGTAAAAGCTATTACACCAAATATCTGTCGCTGTACAGGTTATGCGAAAATCGTTGATGCAATTGATTCTACTTTCAAAGAACTCAATGGAGCTCCTGTTTCTAAAAACGAAAAATCGGCATTAATTGGCAAGTCATATCCTAAATATCCAGCAGTTGAAACCGCTTTAGGCGATAGAGATTTTGTTGATGATATGCATTTTGATGGAATGGTTTATGGGGCTTTGAAATTTAGCGATCATCCAAGAGCAAAGGTTCTTAAAGTTGATGCATCAGAGGCGGAAAAAGTTGAAGGTGTTTTAAAAGTATTTACATCAAAAGATATCCCTGGCAATAAGATAGTTGGTATTGTTTATCAAGATTGGCCGATGATGATTGACGAAGGTGAAATCACTAATTATATTGGTGATGTTATTGCTGGAGTTGTTGCTAAAACCGAGGCCATTGCTCGCAAAGCGGTTAAACTTATCAAAATTGACTATGAGGTTTTAGAGCCAGTAACCGATGTTCACGAAGCGGTTAAACCTAATAGTATAAAGGTACATAATGGCAAATCGAACATTCAAGAAACCTGCAGCATTCGCTTTGGTGATGTTGATAAAGCATTCCAAGAGGCTGCATACGTTTCGAGTGGCACTTATGAAACTCAGCGTATAGAGCATGCTTTCCTTGAGACTGAAACAGCCATTGCTTTACCCGAGGATGAAGGCGTTCGCCTTTATTCTCAAGGACAAGGCGCTTATGTTGATCGTAAGCAGGTAGCCAAGATCCTTGGATTAGATTTGGAAAAGGTAAAGGTTGTTCAAGTACAGAATGGTGGTGGTTTTGGAGGTAAAGAGGATCTTACAGTTCAGGGACATGCCTCACTTTTTGCTTATCTTCTTAAACTTCCAGTTCGAGTTCATCTTAGTAGAGAAGAGTCGATTATTATGCATCCAAAGCGCCATCCTGTTTTCATGGATATCAGCCTTGCATGTGATAAGAATGGGAAATTTACTGGTATAAAGTTGAGCGCAATTGGCGATTCTGGACCTTACGCATCGGTAGGTACAAAGGTAATGGAGCGTGTGGTTGGTCATGCAACTGGAGGTTATACCGTTCCTTCAGTTGATATAAAAGCGGATACTGTATATACAAACAATATCCCTTGCGGAGCGATGCGTGGGTTTGGCGTTCCTCAGGCTATCTTTGCTGTGGAAAGCTGTATCGATGAGCTTTGCCGAATGGGAGGATTTGATCGTTGGCAAATTCGTTATGATAATGCTCTTGAGGATGGCAAAAAAACCGCTACAGGTCAGGTTTTAAGAGGTGTAGGGCTAAAGAAAACTTTATTAGCCGTTAAAGATCAATTTAATAGCGCAAAATATGCTGGTATTGCTTGTGGTATAAAGAATACAGGCGTAGGCAACGGCATGGTTGATGATAGCGAGATTAAAATCGAGATAGTTTCTGATAAAAAGATTATAATCCATCATGGTTGGACCGAGATGGGGCAAGGCGTTCATACCATGGCTATCCAAACACTACATCAGGAAACTGGCATTTCACCTGACATTATCGATGTTGTTGTTGACACAACTGCCGACCTTCCAACTGGAATGACAACCTCATCGAGGGCTACAGCGCTGGTTGCAAATGCAATTATCGATGCTTCAAAGAGAGTAAAAGAGGATTTGAAGCAATTTAAACTTGGTCAACTTGTTGGCAGAGTTTACAAAGGCAAGTTTATCTGCGATTGGACCTGTAAACCCGGCGCTGAAACTGAGGAGCCTATCATACACTTCGCTTATGGTTATGCTACTCAAGTTGTTATACTTGATGATAAAGGCGAAATCAGCAAGATTATTGCAGCCCACGATGTTGGTAAGATCATGAATCAGATGCTTTTCGAAGGTCAGATTGAAGGAGCTTTGCACATGGGCATGGGCTATGCATTAACTGAGGATTTACCTATGAAAGATGGATGGCCAATTAGCACAAAATTTAAAGATATTGGCATTCTTAGAGCCAACGAAATGCCTGAAATGGAAATAATTGGAATTGAGGAGAAGGATCCTGTTGGCCCTTATGGTGCAAAGGGAATTGGCGAGATTGGGCTATGTCCTACTGCTGCTGCAATTGCCAATGCTTTTACTACTTTTGATGGAGTGAAGAGGACTAAACTTCCGATGAAAAGAAAATAGTTAGAAAGTTTTATTGCAAATGATCTAAGACGCTAAGAATATTAACTTTGCGTCTTAGCTATTTTGTGTTTAAAAAATAAACCTAAAACATGTCAATACTACTTAAGAACGCAACTTATATCGACTGGAAAACCCTTGAATTCAGTCAAAAGAACATAATTGTTGAGCAAGGAGTCACATCAATAAAATTTGTTGATGACTTAAGCGCTTTTAGCGCAAATAAGGATGTTGAAGTGATTGATTGTACTGGCAAATATGTTACAAAATCGTTTGCCGTTGGGCATCACCATGTTTACTCTGCTTTATCGCGAGGAATGGGTGTTCCAAAGAAAAACCCAGAGAACTTCTACGAAGTGCTTAAATACATCTGGTGGACGCTCGATAAATGCCTCGATCTAGAAATGGTTGAATCGAGCGCACTGGTTACAGCAATTGCTTGCGCAAAGGCCGGTTCTACCTTTGTTATTGACCATCATGCTTCACCATTTGCAGTTAAAGGTTCATTGGAGACAATTGCTAAGGCATTTGATAAAGTTGGCGTTTCGCATTTGCTTTGCTACGAGATATCCGATCGCGATGGTTTTAAGGCTGGTAAAGAGGGATTAGATGAGACTGAATCTTACCTTCAAAATCGTCAAGGTTTAGTGGGTTTACATGCCTCATTTACCGTTAATGATGATACATTGGAGCAATCGGTAAATCTTATGAATTCTACGAATTCAGGTATTCATGTGCATGTTGCTGAGGATTTATACGATCAGGAGTTCTGCATAAAAAAATATGGAAAGCGCGTTGTAACAAGACTAAACGAAGCAGGTGTACTTAAATCATCAAAAACAATATTAGGCCATTGCCTTCATTTAGAAGAGGATGAGATGGATATTATTCGTAATTCTCCTTGCTGGGTAGTTCAAAATACTGAAAGCAACCTGAATAATAATGTTGGGTACTTCAACGGCGAGTTTCTTGGTAAAAACATCATGCTTGGCACCGATGGCATGCACAGCGATATGCTTCAAAGCGCCAAAGCTGCCTTCTTTGTTGGTCAAAGGTTCGATTCTATCTCCTACCCTGGAATATATGAGCGTTTTAGGAATGTTCATCGATATATACAGTCAAATGGCTTTACAGGCGATGCCGACAACAACTTGGTTGTGCTCGATTACAAAACGCCAACCGATTTTAATCAGAGCAATTTCTTAGGCCATTTCGTATTCGGGCTTAACTCAAATTGTGTTACTGATGTTATATCAAACGGTAAGCTAATTGTAAGGAACAGGCAGATTACCACTGTTAACGAGGACGAAATCCTTAAAGCATCGAAGGAGAATGCAGACCGTCTTTGGAAGAAGATGAAAGAATAAATATTTATTAAATTAATTTACACATAACAATGAATGCACAGGTTTTAGAGTGGGTAGGATATATTGCATCGGTGATTATTGCAATATCGTTGGCAGTTAGTTCAATTGTAAAATTCCGTTGGCTTAACCTCATTGGGGCGCTAGGCTTTTCGATTTACGGATTCTTAATTGGCGCAATTCCCGTTGGAGTTCTTAACGGAATTATTGCATTGGTTGATGTTTACTATCTTTTCCAGATTTATGGAAGGAAAGATGTTTTTGAGACATTAGAGATTCGTCCAGAAAACTATTATCTAATTAGATTTCTAGAGTATCATAAAGATGAAATCCAGAAGTTTTTCCCAGGTTTTGAATATAAGCCAGACATGAACACTGTCAGCTTCTTTATTTTAAGAAATATGGCCGTTGCAGGGCTTTTCCTAGCCCATCGCGAAGAAGGTAATGTGCTAAAAGTAGGTTTAGATTACGTTATACCTGAATATCGCGATTTTAAGAATGGCAAATATGTTTATCTCAGATTAAGGGATAGGTTTACTAAAGCAGGGTTTACAAAGGTTGTTACCGAAGGGAATAGCATTGAGTACATTAAATACCTTGAAAAACTAGGTTTTAAAGAGGATGAAAACCGAATATTTTCGATGGATTTAGTATAGCATTTTCAAGTCCCCTTTAATAAACAAGGGGACTTTTATTTTGTATCTTTATAGTGAATTTTCAAGCATAAGCCGATGAGGACGCTAATACAAAATGGAATAATCGTCACATCTACAGAGCAATTCAAATCTGATATATTGATTAGCGATGGGAAGATTATTAAAATAGATAAGCACATTTCAGAAAAGGGGATTGAGAAGGTTATAAATGCTGAAAATAAGTTTGTATTCCCCGGTGGAATTGATCCACACGTTCATTTGCATCTCCTTACTCCTGCCGGATATTCATCTGATGATTTTTTAAGCGGCGGAATCGCTGCGCTTTATGGAGGAACAACGACAATTATCGATTTTGTAACACCTAAAAAGGACCAACCTCTCCCAGATGCTTTAAACCAAAGGATTGATGAGGCCTCTAACTGCCCTATCGATTACTCATTTCATGTTAGCCCTGTTGATTGGAGACCATCATCGGAATCTGAAATACAACAATGCATTGAGTTGGGTTTCCCATCATTTAAAATCTACCTAGCCTACAAGGAGTCTATCGGTTTAGATGATGAAACAGCTTACCATGTTATGAAATCGGTTGGCAAACATGGTGGACTTGTAACCGCTCACTGTGAACTTGGTGATGATATTGATACGCTTCGCGATTTTTACGTTACACAAAATATGGTAACACCGCTGTATCATATGCTTTCGCGTCCACCGCGATTTGAGGCTTTGGCTGTAAAGAGAGCAATTGATATAGCAGATCAAACTAAGTGCTCATTGTACATTGTCCATGTGTCGGCAGGTGATTCGTTAAAGCATATTCACTTGGCCCAACAAAGTGGACAACCTATATTTGCTGAGACCTGTCCTCAATATCTTCTTTTAGAGGAATCAATGTACAATGGTGATTTTGACCAAACGGCTAAGTTTGTTATTAGTCCACCACTACGTAAACTTCAAGATTCGGCGCATTTATGGGAAGGTATGGTAAATAAAACCGTTCAAACGGTTGGAACCGATCATTGCCCATTCTCATTAAGCCAAAAATCAAAGGGAATTGATGATTTCCGCAAGATTCCTAATGGTGCCGGAGGTATTGAACATCGGTTCGAATTGCTTTATACCTATGGCGTTTTAAAGGATAAAATAACTTTAAATAGAATGGTTGATATTTGCTCGACTCAACCAGCGAAGATATTTGGGCTTTACCCTCAAAAAGGTGAAATCGCCGTTGGTTCGGATGCCGATATTGTAATTTGGAATCCAAACATCGAATCAATCATCTCTGCAAAAACGCATCATTCTAAGGCAGATATTAGTGTTTATGAGAATTTTAAAATTTTAGGTTCTGCTCAATTTGTATTATCAAACGGTAAGATATTAATTGACAATGGTAAGCTAGATTTAGATTTGCCAACAGGTAAGATATTACGAAGGAAAAACTTGAATAAAACAACGCATTATAACGATTCTATAAGCGATAGTGGCATTGCTAATAATTGTGGAAGGGTATGAAAACTAAAGAGTCAGGTTGCAACCTGACTCTTTAGTTTTATAAAAACCCAACTCTTTTTCTATTTCTATCAAGTATTCCTTTCAATGCCTCGGCAGGGTTTTGGAAACGGTTTGTAAACATCATTGC
>JBPXJX010000694.1:0-2349 GCA_051715525.1 Bacteroidales bacterium | reverse complement strand
TTTAACGTGTAGTTGCTCATAATTATCTTTTAAATGATGGAATATCGTTAATAATACGTTTAATTGCCTCGTTGAAAGGAATTCCGGCTTGTTCACAAGCAGCATAGAATCCTCCGCTATGCGAAATACATGGATTAACGTTTATTTCAAGTACCCACGGATTGCCGTGTTTATCAACTCTATAATCGACACGAGCATAGCCATTAAGCTTAAAAACATCCCAGCATTTATGGTTTATCTCGGTTAACTTTTTGAGTAAAACTTCATCCCCGGGATTCATTTCAAAAGTTCGACAGGTATTGTTGTACTCGAAACTATCTTCAATCCATTTCGAAGTATAGCCCATAATCTTTGGCTTGTCGCCCTCGTAACCTTTAAAAAGTATTTCGGCGTGGGGTAAAACAGTTGGTCCGTTTTTACCCGCTAGTATTGATATATTAAACTCTCTACCATCTATGAATTCCTCAATAAAATGAGTGGCAGGGTTTAACTCCTTGGCGGCTTTCATCAACCCAGGTTCGTTCCACCAAAAAACGCAATGTTCATCTAAGCCAAGAGAGCCATCCTCCCAAATAGGCTTAACAATGTACCTTTTGCCGTTTTCAGGGATAAATTCTCCCTCGCCATTATACCAACTTGCTGTAGGAATTCCACCATTTTTCATTCTCTCCTTTGCCAAAACTTTTGAAGAAGTAATGAAAATTGTCTCTAAAGTACCCCCAGTAAAAGGGATTTTAAGCGAATTAAGAAGTGCTGGGGCAAGGAATATCAAATCACCCTTATTGTCAACCCCTTCAACAAGATTAAAAATGAAATCAGGGTTTGCTTTTTTGAGCTCTTCCTCAACCTTACGAAGATTTAGTGAAAAGGTCTGTGTTGAGTAACTTATACCTAATTTATCGAAGTTTTCGGCAACAATGTTAACCTGATCAAGTACATCGGCCTCATCGGGTCCGGCATTCTCGGAAAGTTCATTGTAAAGGATAATGGCTTTTTTACTGCTCATACTATTTATTAATTCGGGTTAATGCTGATTTCATAATCATATCGATAAGCTGATTAAAGCTAACTCCCTTTTTACCTGCTAGCATTGGTAGGTCGGAATGCTCAGGGTTTATTCCTGCTAATGGATTAACCTCAATAAAGTTTGGAATATTATTACAATCCATCTTTAAATCAACACGACCTCCATCTCTGCAACCTAAAGCCCTCCATGCAGCTAGTGCTGTTTCGGAGCAAATCTTTTCAATATCTCCGGTTGCCATTGGATACTCAACAACTCCATGCCAATTCTCCTTTGTGTGGAAAGAATAAGTGTCCTCTTTCGCTTTTGAGGTAATAACAATCTCCATTGCGCCAATAACCCTAGCATTTTCACCAGTTCCAACAACACCAACTGTAAACTCTCTACCAGGTAAATACTCCTCAACAAGTACTGGTTGTTTAAATCTTTCAAGTAGTTCAATGCAAAGGCTATCCAATTCGGTCTTACTATTTACTTTGGAACGACTATCAATCCCTTTTCCTGTACCCTCTGCAACAGGTTTTGCAAATAATGGGTAAGCTAGATCTATTGAATTTAAATCGGAGGGTTTTTCTACAATAGCAAAAGCAGCAGTTGGGATTTTACAATCTCTTATAACTCTCTTAGTTATTCCTTTATGTAGTGTTAACGAAAGTACTAGTGGATCTGAAAATACGTAAGGTATCTGATATGCATCGAGTAGTGCTGGAACTTGGGCTTCGCGACCGATGCCATACATCCCCTCGGCTATATTGAAAACGATATCCCAACGTTTTCCTGTGGAAATAGATTTGATAAGAGCTTTTACATTACCAATACGCTCGGTTTTAAAACCCAACTCCTTAAGCGTATTTTCAACTGAACTGATTGTTATTTCGGAGTCAAATTCAGCCGTTTCTTCTTCGGTATAGCCCTCTTTTAAATAATCGCTTCGTAAATCGTAAGTAAGACCAACTGTTATCATTTTATGTTTTGATTTTCTTATTGTTAACTACAATACAACTTATACTAATATAGATAACTTTTCGATAAAAAATATCCCCATTCGATAAGCATATTGCATATCTGAATGGGGAGGGGTTATTTAGATTTGATTAAAAATCGGGGTAAGAATATAGATTATCCTCATAGTTTTTAAGAATTACCTCGCCATTCTCGTTACTTTGCAGATACTCTGGAAGTAAAGGAATTTTTCCACCTCCACCGGGAGCATCAATAACAAAAGTTGGAACAGCGTAGCCTGAGGTAAAACCTCTTAAACCCTTAATTATCTCGAGACCTTTGGCCACATGAGTTCTAAAATGACCAGAGCCCGGAATTGGATC
>JBPXJX010000693.1:0-14349 GCA_051715525.1 Bacteroidales bacterium | reverse complement strand
CCGATTTTGAAATATCTCCCGATTTTAGGCTGATACCTTGCGATTCGAGGTAATTTTCAATTCCTTTTAATACCGCTGCACCATGAAACTCTTCGTTATGACAAAAGCTGATTGCTGCATAGCTGAGGAATGATGTGCTGACATTGCTTTCGCTTTGGGGAGTATCGCCAAAACCGCCATCGGCGTTGACGTTTTGGTAAAGCCAAAGTAATCCTTTATTAACTCGTTCCTCGTAATTTGGTAATCTTTTCAGTTTAATGGCAACAATGGAAACAGCAACAGCAAGTGCGCTTGAAGAGAGTTTTCCTGTCCAAAAGCCATTACTATTTTGCTCTGCAATTAAAGTATTGCAAAGGTTTCTATACTGATCTTCGAGTTGATGTTTTTCCATATTTAATTAAATAAACCACTAAGGAAACGAAGTACACACTAAGTACCACAAAGGGTTTACCTTAGAGCACCTTTGTGAAACCCTTAGTGCTCTTTGTGGTTAAACTAAGATAAAGAACCCAATGCTAATAATCCATAAAAAGTATATTCAATATCGATATCAATATCCAATTCAGTTGCACAAAAACCCCCATTCAAATATAACCCATCAACATAGCTAAGGCAATCGGGTTTTATGGTTTTAATATCAGCATCAATAAAATTTAGCGCGTAAAGCGCAATTGATGTCGATAGTAAATCCTCAATTGGTGTTTTTTGTAATGCTACAAAACCTCCTTTGCCTTTATAGTACGACATCAGTTTTGCTTCAATCTCCTTTGTCGATTTTTGTCCAATACCATTCAGCACCGCCTTTGCAGCAACAACAGTTGATGGCATTTCGCCTTTGAAATCAAAAATTGACGATTTAACCAACCGATGAAGCGATCTAAAATCTTGCAAATAGTAAAGGGCTAATGAATCAAGGAAAACAGAATAGTCGGTTTTTTGTGAATTTTCCAATTCGTTTTTTATTCTCGAAATGAGTTTTTCCGTTTTACTATCAATCCCATTTAACTTAGCATAAAGAATTGCTGCACATCGCAGGTTAACTCCCGATAGCGAAGGGTCGTTTATTTTAGTATTAACAAATTCTTTTAACTTTGGTAATATTTCATCTAAGGAAAGTGCTTCGGCTGTTAAGTAGCCAAAGAGTGAGTAGTAAAGATCGCTTTCTCCGCCCCTATCGATGAAACCACCATCGACTGATACCCACTGTTTAACCCTTCTTTTTATATCGTTGGTGATAGATTCATCTAAAAGCAATAGCGATTTTTGTAACACCTTTTCCAACGATTTATCGTTATACTTTTTCAGGTAAGGTTTGGCCGCTGCTCTATAGATAATCCTTAAAAATCTTTCCAACAATTTCATGTAAAGCGAGTTTTAGTCCAAGGTTATCGAGTTGGTTGAGGCTTTCTTTTGCCCCAGTAATGTATTTCTTAAGAAGATTTTCGGTTTCAACTTGGATGCCTTTTTGTTCAATTGCTTGCATCAACTCGTTGATATCCGGTGATTGTAATTCGTCCGTTGCTATTTTCTCCTTTAGCAAAGAGAGAAGCATAGAAAATTTTCGGTTGACTATATCGCCATTGTTACCCTTAAAATCGCTTAGATCGTCCATTATCTGATAAGCTACACCAATGTAGTGGCTATACCTATCAAGAGCATCTAACGATTTTTTATCGGCTCCACCGATTGTTGCGCCAAGTAACAAAGCAACTCTAAAAGCAGCAGCTGTTTTATTCTCGAAAATCTTTAGCATTTCATCGGTCGATAGAATATCGCCCTGTTTTGTTGCAATTAGTTCAGCTCCCTGTCCGATGGAAAGAGCTTTATGTCCACGAGCAATAATTTTTAACCCATCGCGAATCGACTCTGGAGCAATGTCACTTTCTGCAATCAAACGGTACCCCTCACCAATTAGCAAATCGCCGATATTTATTGCAATGGGAACTCCATATTCGGTATGAACGGTTTCAACACCATAGCGTTGATTGTCGTTATCCTCAATATCATCATGAATTAGCGAGGCTTTATGAAAGCACTCAACCGAAACGGCTATTCGATGCGCAACCGCATCGACAGGATCTTTGCAAAAGGCTTCATAGCCCAAAAGGGCTAAAAATGGACGGAAACGATGTCCTCCAAGTAGAAGTGACTTTAGAGCAATCCTTTCTGTTTTATCTCCGTTGTATCCTAATATCTCGGCAAGCTTCATGTCAAAGAAAATAGAGTCGACTTTAGCCCCAATTTTATCAAAATTCAACAGGTTAAGATCCTTTTGCTCTTTATAGTTCAGTAGCTCGTCGCGAATCCAATCTAAATCAGCTAAAGTATCCTTACAACCACATGTAAGCAAAGGTATTCCGATACTTGGTATGGCAAATTTATTTACTGAGATGAATAACTTTTGGAGAACCTCCATGCACCCGACACCGATTACAGCATCGATCTTTCCGCTTTCGATGAGTTGAGCAGTAACAGTGGTTCCATCGGTAACTAGAACCTCGTAGCCCAGCGATTCGGCCTCCTGCAAAAAGAACGAGATGTTACACTCGCCACATTCCTTGCAAAGTAGGCCTAGCTGATCGAATTCGGCTTTGCATAGTTTGCTGTTTCTAAGGCATTGGGGAAGAAGTAGCACTCTTCGGGAGTAAGGGATTGAACCAACAACGTTTCGCCATATGGCATTGCCACAGCAAACCATCACAAAAGCAAGATATTTACTGTCCCATCCATTTTCATTAACGAGTTTTTCGGCAAAGCCAAACAAACCCTCGTAAGAGATGGGCGGAATAATATTATTGATTCGAAAGTAATCCTCGACTTTTTCTCGAATTTCGGCGCGGACCTCCTTTATGTTCGGAACAACTAAATCTAAAACCTCAATATTCATCTCTACCTCCTTTTATCCGTAAGCCCCAAGTCCAAAAAATGCTCGTTTTTTTGCCATCCTGTAAGCCCAGCTCTTTTCGGGTATTCGTTTACATGAGCCATGGCTACAAACTGAATTCGCCTTCTCAAGCTGCTCAAGAAGATTGGCTCTGTTTGATGTGTTTTTTGCAAACTGACTTTTTGCAAAGTTGCTCAGCCATTGCGGATCTTCCATCAATATACACCCGTTTGTTTTACCATTTATACCCGCTTTGAAATCCTTTAAAAACTTCGAATTCTCGTAAGTGTTTTTAATATCTTCCCCATCAATTCTGTCGCAGGCTAGCTGTATTACTGGGCATGGCTCAATATAACCCGCAGGGTTTATATGATGGCTCAACCCTTCGGCTGCAGGGCAAAATGGGTTTCCATCGGCATCCCAGTAAGAATCGATAATTACAATTGGGTATTTTGTTCTTCCATCAACAAGAAATTGCCTTAAACGTTCAATTTCCTCGGAGCTAAGTGCTAAATCGTAGCAAGGATTTTCGCCCGATGGGCGATAGATGTAGTACCAAAGGTAAACCACGCCTTTATCGTGAAGAAGATTGATAAACTCCTCGGATAGCGCCATATCGATGTTCGATTTGCAAACGCTTATAGCAACACCTGTAACAAGTCTATTCTTTGTTGCTGTTTCGATTGCCTGAATGGTTCGTTGGTAAACACGACTGCTTCCACGCCTGATATCGGCAATACTTTCGTTCCCTTCAAAGCTAATTAGCGGAGTTACATTTCCAAGTTTTCTTAACTCTTCAGCAACCTTATCGTTTAGCAATGTTCCATTTGTAAAAAGTTGAAAGTAGCAATCGGAATGTGTTTTGAAAATATCCATCAAAGGCTTGTACATCAACGGTTCACCGCCAAGAATACCAAAAAAGTAGGAGCCATACTTTTTACTTCCATCAATTATTTTGTTAATGGAAGAAATGTCGAGACTATCGGTTTTTTCGCCCTTAGTAACCCAACAACCTTGACATTGAAGGTTGCAATCGTTAGTTACAGATATGAATTGAAAAGCGGGGAACATTTCGCCTCGCTTCTTGCGTTTTTGGAACTTGCTGAATCCTCGTAATCCTTTCCACCCAAAGGTGAAAATGAACTTGCGCAAACACTTGGAATCGGTTCGTAATATATTTCGTGTTATTGACATCTGTTTAAGTGTAAAGTGGCAAGAAAAAAAGCGACGAGCGTATCATTTTCAAATTGCCACATTTTCAAATTGGTTCATTCCCTTTCGCCCTATCTCTCTCCTCAATCGCCTTTCGCATAGCTTCCGCTTTGATAATCGACTGCCGCTTTGCTTTACGCATTTCGAGTGCTTTGTAGATATCGCTGCCAAGAATATCTTTCAAATCTTGGGATTGACGCTGATGCTCGGCTGTTTCGTTAATAGAACTTGAGCCACTTATTGCACCACCATGCTTATATTTTGGAAAGATGATTGCAGTTTCGGGGCAAATTCTTGCGCAGGCAGGACAATTGTATTTACAGCCCTTTGGGTTGATAACGCTTACTCTATCACCGCCCTTTTCGTACACACCAAACAAACAGAAATCTGCACACTGCCCGCATGATGAGCATCTATCATAATCTAAAACTGGATACCACGATGGCCAATCTTTTTCCCCTACAAGTTCAGTTTGGATTGATGGTTCTTGGTTAATATTCGATTTTAATGCAACTATAATTTCTTCTTCTGCAGACTCTCGAAGGTTGAGAAATGTTACATTCTCAAAATTACGCTCAACGTTTGCAAAATCGAGCAACCGTTTTACGGCACGGGGATGACAAGCAGCAATTAGTAATGGTTGGCTACTTGAGAAAACTCTTTGGATTTCATGCTTATCAGAAACGCATAAACCACAGAAGTCGTTTAGCTGTATAGCATCGATCTTCTCGGAGAATAATAAATTACTAATCAGTTGTTTTATCGATTCGCTTATAATCTCTCCGCCACAATTACAGTAGATTATTTTTTTATTCATAAACAAAATTGGACTCTATAAATCTCAATACTAATTTGTTATAAAATATTTATGATGCTAAAGGTAATATTTCTATTAATGTTTTATAATAATTTTAATAATTTCAAATATAACTTTAACACTATGATAGGAATCAATTAAAATAGTTTAAACAAGAAGTGTTGTATAATCACAAATTCCTATTTTTGTGGCTCCTAAAAAATGTTAACGATGGACTTTCTTCTTCAACCCGAAACCTACATATCGTTGTTAACCCTTACATTTCTTGAAATTGTATTGGGTATCGACAATATCATTTTTATTTCTATTGTAACCAATAAACTCCCTCTGGAAAAAAGGAAGAAGACACGTACTACAGGACTTCTATTTGCACTTGTGTTTAGAATTATTTTACTTTCGTTTATCATCTATATTATTAAGCTTACAAATCCTTTATTTACAGTTGGAAGTTTCAGCTTATCAATCCGTGACCTTATTTTGCTTCTTGGAGGGATTTTCCTTATTGCCAAAAGTGTAACTGAGATTCATGGTAAGGTAGAGGGCGATGAACATGATGAAAAAAAGTCAAGCGCAGCATCTTTTTTTTATGTAATACTCCAAATTGTTGTATTAGACATTATCTTTTCATTCGATTCGATATTAACCGCAATTGGTCTTTCGAACCAGCTCCCCATAATGATTGCTGCTGTTGTTATATCGATGATTGTAATGATATACTTCTCGGGATATATTAGCGCTTTTATCAATAAACATCCTACTTTACAGGTGCTGGCATTATCGTTTCTAATCCTAATTGGCTTCATGCTTACCATCGAGGCATTCCACTATGAAATACCTAAAGGATACATATACTTTGCACTTTTCTTCTCTGTTTTAGTTGAAATGATTAATATGAAGATCAGAGCAAGGCATAAATTGGCGGTGGAAAAGAAGAAGGAGTAAAATGAAAAAATGGTATTATCTTTCATCAATTATTAAATGGAAAACCATTGATGCTTAAAGTAATAGTTATAATCTTAGTTCTTGTCCCATTATCTATTTACGCTCAAACTGATAGCGTAAAAAAAGTAAATAAACCGAAGGGGTCGTTGGTTAAATCGTTGATACTTCCAACCTCATTGGGTGTTGCTGGGGCAATTGTAAAGGAGACAAACTTTAGAGAGTATTTTCAAGAGAAAGTCCAGGGTTCAAAACTTCGAACCAATACAACTATCGACGATTATTTACAGTATGTTCCAATGGTTGAACTTTATACCGCCGATATTTACTACAGAAGAACTAAGAATGAAATATTTCAAAGAACGAAAAATCTTGCATTTGCACAACTGCTAACTGCACTTATTGTTCAAAGCGTAAAGCATACTACAAATATAAAACGGCCAAACGGTCACGATTTTTCATTCTTCTCGGGGCATACCTCACAGTCATTCACCGGAGCAACAGCTTTATATCTCGAATATCGTGATATAAATCCTTACTTAGCATACAGTGGATATGGTTTTTCAACGGCTACGGGTATTTTAAGGATAACAAATAACAAACATTGGCTTTCTGATGTGCTTGTTGGTGCAGGTATAGGATTATTTTCCGCTCAGCTAATTTGGTATATTAACCCATTCCCAAACTGGAAACCTTTTAAAAGTAACAAAGTTGCACTTTACCCATATGTTGATGGTCTTTCGGGGAATGCTGGGCTTCGTGTAGAGTTCTAGTAAACCCAAGGCGATGGATTAATGCTCTCGTCAGGAACAAAATCAGCATACTTTTCAGCAACCTGATCTAACAATACTAGCAGTTCTTCAGGATCCATTGATGTTACCAATTTTAGTCGCATTTCCTTGAAATGTGGAAGCCCTTTGAAGTAGGAGGTAAGATGCCTGCGGATTTCGAAAATTCCGGTTTTCCCTCCTTTTAGTTCAACCGATTTCTGTAGATGAAATTTTGCCAGTTCAACTTTTTCAGGTATTGAGAACGGGTTAAGTTTTTCACCAGTTTCAAGAAAGTGTTTTACCTCTTTAAAAATCCATGGTCTGCCATATGTAGCACGACCAATCATTATTCCATCAACCCCATAGGTATCAAAAGCCAGTTTGGCTTTTTCGGGGCTATCGATATCGCCATTGCCAATAATTGGGATTGTCATTCGAGGGTTATTCTTGACCTCGCCAATTAAAGTCCAATCGGCTTCGCCTTTGTAGAGTTGAGCCCTCGTTCTACCGTGAATTGTCAGCGCTTTGATGCCTACATCTTGAAGTTTCTCAGCAATTTCGACAATATTTTTATTGGCATCGTCCCAACCTAAACGGGTTTTTACAGTAACTGGGATATTTGTTGCATTCACAACCTGGCGGGTCATTTCTATCATCTTAGGAACATCGCGCATCATCCCCGAGCCAGCACCACGATTGGCAATCTTTTTTACTGGACATCCAAAGTTGATATCAATAACATCGGGGTTGGCGCTTGTTGCAACACGAGTTGCTTCAACCATGCTGTCGATTTCGTGGCCGTATAGCTGAATACCAATAGGGCGTTCATAATCGAAAATATCGAGTTTGGCAACGCTCGATTTTGCATCGCGGATAAGGCCATCAGAGTTGATAAACTCTGTGTACATCATATCGGCCCCAAATCGTTTGCAAAGCAAACGAAACGAGGGATCGGTTACATCCTCCATTGGCGCTAAAAGTACAGGCCTAAAGCCTAAATCGACATTCCCTATTTTCAATTGTTTCAATTTTTTGAGCACACAAAAATAAGCACTCTTCTCAAACCTATCATTCCTTTCTTCTATATTTGTTGTTTCCTTTTTTAAAAATGACCAATTATGATAACAACATATTTTCGAGATGCATCACCAGCAGTTAAGATTTCGCTTATTCTGCTTTTTTGTTTAGCCGGAACGCTCCTTTTTATGGTTATTGGTTCTATAATAGTTTTTTCGGTATACGGCTCTGCGGCGTTGTCATACATCTCAAATCCAAACCCGTCTGTCCCTGAAGCATTAGCTGCTCTTAAGATTTTGCAGATTTGTAAAGGTATTGGGATGTTTATCGCTCCGGGGTTTTTACTTGCAATGTATTTTTCTGATAAACCAAAACAATATCTTGGTTTTAAAAATATCAATGTAAATCTGGGTTTACTTTCTGTCCTAACTGTCATTGTTGCTTTTCCTGCAATAAACTTTCTTGCCTCGTTAAACGAGCTAATACCAATGCCGCAATGGATGATTGATATGGAGGAGAAGGCTGCTGTGCTTACTAAAGCGTTTATGTCGGTAAATAGTTTTGGTGGATTACTCCTAAACATATTTATGATTGCCGTACTTCCTGCCATTGGCGAGGAGTTAATATTTAGAGGCTTACTCCAAAAGATTTTTATTGATATAACAGGTAAAGTTTTTTGGGGAGTTATAATCTCTGCAGCGCTATTTAGCGCTATGCATATGCAGTTTCAAGGGTTTATACCAAGGTTTGCGTTAGGATTGATGCTTGGATATTTATATGTTTGGTCAGGATCGATTTGGCTATCAATCATAGCTCACTTTGTTAATAACGCTGTAGCAATAATAGGTTACACCTTGATATACAAAGGTAACATTCCCGCCGATACAGAGAATTTGGGAGGTTTATCAGTAATGTGGCCTTTAGGACTGATAAGTGTTGTCCTAGTTGTTGTTCTTTTGCTAAAAATAAAGGGCGAAGGGCTAAGAGTTAGTAAACTCGAATAGGCTGCGCTCAAGTAATTGTAAGCCTTTTAGTTCATTTTTTCGGTAAACGTAAACAAGCCCATAATCGATTGAACGCTCTCTTTTAAGATCATCTGGTAGATCCTTAAAGGTATTTTCAACCTCGTTCCAGATATTTAGGATAATATCATCAGCCTTAGTTCTTAGGGAATCAAGCTCGGTGAGCATACGCTGTGTATTCTGCTGAAGAATTTTCTGGTGATTATAGGATTCAACAAAATTTTCGAAACGAACTTTTACAACCGCAATGGTTGGATTTGTAATGGGTTGCTGACCACTCATTATTCGTTTTGCCTCTCCTTCTATAATTTTTTTGCCCCATTCAATCATATCCTTCTCGGTGTTGAGCGAAGGAACTTTACTCTCATCTATATCCATCCCGTAAATAGTTCTTGTTTTATCGGGCAGTTCGCCACGGGCAATAGCCATATTCACAACTTGAATGAAGTGCGATAGATAGAGCTTGGCTTTCTTCATGATCACGTTGTAGTCCTTACTTTTTTCGATTTGGATATTGTAAGATGCCTTGTAATTAATCATAGCCTTCTCGAACGAGTTGATAAACAGCTCAATTTTGGCATATGTACTTTGTGAAAAGGCGAGTTTAAATGGAGGCAACTCTTTGCCCTTGCTATAAGCGGTCTTTAGCGCTTTGATGCGGGCAACATCTGTGTTTGGTAATCGGCGGTAAGGCATGGCGGAGGGTTTTGATTGTTAACTAGTTGTTGATAACATGCGAATATAATAATTGAAATTAAGAAAGCAACACTCTTCGTAAATAAAATATATAGATTATTTCTATTGATTTATAATAAGTTGTCCTGCGAACGGTCAATTTAAATTCGAAATGCCCATGTATTCTCATTTTTGCTGTCCAAAAGGTTTTTTAAAATTTTGACGAAGAAAAAATATACCTTTGAAAATTCTTTCAAAAAACCATCTTAAATATATCTCATTATGTATAGCAAAATTAAGGAAGACTTAAAGCAGCAGCTTGAGACCATCAAAAATGACGGACTTTACAAGACCGAAAGGATTATTACTACCCCTCAAAGAGTAGAAATTGTTGCCAACGGAAAAAATGTGCTAAACTTTTGTGCGAACAACTATCTGGGTCTTTCATCACATCCACGCGTTATTGCTGCCGCAAATAGAGCAATGACTGATTACGGTTTTGGGATGTCATCGGTTCGATTCATTTGCGGAACGCAAAAAATTCATAAAGATTTAGAGAAGAAGCTAAGCGAGTTCCTTGGAACCGAAGATACAATTCTTTACTCATCAGCATTTGATGCCAACGGTGGTATTTTTGAGCCAATTCTTGGCGAGAACGATGCCATTATCTCCGATGAGCTTAACCATGCTTCAATCATTGATGGTGTAAGACTTTGCAAAGCTCAACGCTTCCGCTATAAAAACAACGATATGGCTGATCTCGAAAAAGTTCTTCAAGAGGCTAGCCATTGCCGCTATAAAATGATTGTTACCGATGGTGTTTTCTCCATGGATGGCATCATTGCTCAGGTTGATAAGGTTTGCGACCTAGCCGATAAGTACGATGCTATGGTAATGGTTGATGATTCTCATGCAACAGGTTTTATCGGAAAAACTGGCCGTGGTACTTCTGAGTATTGCAACGCAATGGGAAGAGTTGATATTATTTCAACCACTTTTGGAAAAGCTTTAGGTGGTGCATCTGGTGGTTGTATTTCAGGTCGTACCGAGATTGTTGATATGCTCCGTCAACGTTCACGTCCATACCTATTCTCAAACTCAGTAGCACCTGCAATTGCTGGCGCAACATTAGAGGTTCTTAATATGCTATCTGAAACCACAGAGTTTCGCGATAGATTATATGAGAATACTCAAATCTTTAGAAAAGGGATGACTGAAGCAGGTTTCTCAATTGTTCCAGGAGTTCATTCAATTGTTCCTGTTCTTTTCGGACATCTACCAAATGATGCAAAATTGTCGCAAGAGTTTGCAAGTGCATTGCTTGAAGAGGGTATTTATGTAATTGGTTTCTACTTCCCTGTTGTTCCTAAGGGCAAAGCTCGAATAAGAGTACAAATTAGTGCGGCTCATACACGCGAAAATGTTGAATTTGCAATCGAGAAGTTCACAAAAGTTGGGAAAAAGCTTGGCGCAATTTAGGAAACCTTTTTTGCAGATATTTTTAGGGGTCTCATTTTTGAGACCCTTTTTTAATTCAGTTAATCTTTTTTCTAGATATTAAATATCAAAATATCAGTATGATATAAATATTTAAAATGTAAATAATATCATTTTATGTGTTTTTACAGGAAAAAACCATCCTTACGTCATGTTATTAATGCCTTTTTTCTTATATAAAACACTGTATAACAATTTGTTGTTAAATGTTTAGCCCTACAATTCTTGATAATAGAGTATTATTTTTGACTTGAAGAATTATCTCCTTACAGATTTTTTACAATTTATATAAAATATAGACAAACTCCTGCAATTATTTTTCCTTCTTTCCCAACTTATAATGCTAAAAGCATTATAAATCCTATAGAGTGTAAATTATTTTAGATACTTACAGTTAGTCGTTAACTTATTTATGGGAAAAAGAAATTGACTTGAATTAGACCTTCACATATATTGGCTCAGATTATTAAAAAGCATTCGTTTCATGGTTTTTTAAACTCAGGAGTTTTCATTATTAATAAATAGGAAAAACTCCATTATAAAATAGTTTTAATTTATAGAAAGTTGATATTTCGTTTTTTCATTTTTAACTGTTTTAATATCTAACCTAAAACTAACCTAACCTATGAAAAGAAATCTACACAAGATTCTCTTGCTCTGTATTATTTTAACAGGGCTTGTAACAAAAACAGCACTGGGTGTGATTGCCTACCCATACCCAGTGAAAGTTACTCAACCTGATGGAACAACAATTACTGTTACTCTTCAAGGAGATGAAAGAGTTAAGTGGGCAAAAACCCTTGATGGATACACTTTAATGTATAATAACAAAGGCGTTTTTGAGTATGCTATTCAGGATACGAAGGGTGACATACAACCATCAGGTATTGCTGCAAGTGATGAGTCTAAAAGAACCGCTGCAGAGGTAAACCTTTTAACCAAAACAAAAAAAGGATTACTTTATAGCCAAAGCCAGGTTTCGATGATGAAAAGCATCTATGCAATTAGAGATAATGAAGCACAAAAGGCTTTTCCAACAACAGGATCAAGAAAACTGGTTTGTATTTTAATGGGATATAAGGACAAAGCTTTTACAAAGACTCAGGCTGATTTTAATAACCTGTACAACCAAGTTGGTTACAGCGCAGGAGGTGCAACAGGTAGTGTAAAAGATTTTTATACAGAGAATTCTTATGGTCAATTCGATTTGACAGTTACCGTTGCTGGCCCTTATACTGCAGCTAACAACATGAGCTACTACGGCGGTAACGATGCATCAGGAAATGATAGCAATCCAAGAGCATTAGTTTCTGAAGCAATTAACGCAGCTGATGCTTCTGTAAATTTTGCTGATTTCGATAATGATAATAATGGTACAGTAGACGGTGTATATATCATTTATGCTGGTTACGGTGAAGAAGCGGGAGGTGGTGCAAATTGTATTTGGGCTCATGCATGGAGTTTGGCTACTGCTGTTACTAAAGATGGAAAGACAATAAGTAAATATTCTTGCTCTGCCGAGCTTAGTGGTAGTTCAGGATCTACAATTACTGCTATTGGTGTTATTTGTCACGAGTTTGGTCACGTATTGGGTGCTCCTGATTATTATGATGTTGACTATACTACAGGTGGTCAGTTTGATGGAACTGGCGATTGGGATCTAATGGCATCTGGTTCATGGAACAACAATGGTATTACTCCTGCAAGTCATAATGCATATACTAAAGTTTATGTTTATGGTTGGGCAACTGCAACCGAATTAAATTCAGCTCAAAACGTAACTGTTGCAAACGCTGAAACAAACAAGAGTTTCTATAGAATTAATTCAACCACAACCAATGAGTTTTGGCTATTAGAAAACCGTCAACAAACTGGTTTTGATGCTGCTCTTCCTGGTCATGGTTTAATTATTTATCATGCTCATAGTGGTTTAGCATCAGCAATTGCTAGCGCAAATATTAATGCAACCTATCCACAAAAGTTCTATCCTGTTTGCGCTAACGCAACTACAAATCCTGGTTCAACGGCAAGTACTTATGGTACAATTAATGGTGCTGGATGTCCATTCCCAGGTTCAGGGGCTAAAACATCGTTCACCGATGCTACCACTCCTTGGATGAAATCTTGGGCAGGAGCAGCGACTTCAAAGCCAATTACCAGTATTGTTGAGAATACAACTACCAAAACCATCACTTTCACTTTTATGGGTGGTTCTGTTACACCAACTGCTCCATCTGCTACAACCGTTGCTGCTTCTGGCGTTTCAACAACAGGTGCCACATTAAATGCTTCGGTTAATGCTAATAACGCAACAACAACCGTTACATTTGAGTATGGTACAACTACCAGCTATGGAAGTACAGTTAATGGTACACCAAACTCCGTTACAGGAGCTACTGCAACTAGTATTACTGCTGCTTTAACTGGCTTAACAGCAAATATTAACTATAACTATAGAGTAATAGCTGTTAACTCTGTTGGCACAACTTATGGTAGCAACATGACCTTCACAACTACTTCAAACCCAACTTCGTTAACACTTCCTGTAACACAGGCATTTGCTTCATCTACTCTTCCAACAGGATGGACAACTCAAAATACAGGTACTAGCATAACTGAACGTTGGAGCATGTCGAATACTGCTAACGCTGGTGGTGCTGCCTACGAGTTAAAATGCTCTTATCAACAAGTTAACCCAGGAACTACCAGAGTTATCACTCCTGCTGTAAATACTGTTGGTGTAAGTTCGGTTACTTTCTCATTTAAACACATGCTTGATGCTTATGCTGCAGGCGTTACATTGAGAGTTCAAACATCTAACGATAAAGTTACTTGGACAAATACTAGCTGGTCGGCTGTTACATCTTCAACAAACATTGCAGCTGCAACTGTTAACGTTGCTGTTACAACCAACTTAAATTCTGAAACTACTTACTTTGCTCTTGTTGCTGATGGTGATTTATACCAAATTGACTACTGGTATGTTGATAATATCTCCATTACAAGTGGTTCTTCAACAACAACTCCAACCGTTACAACAACTGCTGCATCGAGCATAACAGCAAGCTCTGCAACTAGTGGTGGTAATGTTACTGCCGATGGCGGTGCAACTGTTACTGAAAGAGGTATTTGCTATGCAACAACAGCTAACCCAACAACTGCTAATACAAAGGTTACAAGCGGTACAGGTACAGGTTCTTTCACAGCAAATATGACAGGTCTTGCAGCAAATACTCTATACTATGTTAGAGCTTATGCAATTAATGCAAACGGAACCGCTTATGGTACTCAGCAATCTTTCACAACCTTAACCGGTGGTGGTGGAGGAACAGTTATTGTTGGTACAGGAACTTCAACTCAAGGTTTCCCAATCAATTGCTATTATGGTTATGAAAGAAGTGCATCAATTTATACCGCTGCTGAAATTGGTATGGTTGGTTCACTAACTATGGTAGAATGGTATCCAACAGCTACTACTTCATACAATGTACCTATTAAGATTTATATTAAACAAAA
>JBPXJX010000692.1:0-4038 GCA_051715525.1 Bacteroidales bacterium | reverse complement strand
TTTCAAATTGGGCAGCAGTTGTTGCCTTCAATTGTTGGAGGTACTACTAGGTTCAATGCAGAAGGTAAGTACATAAAGCATCGTGATAAGCCCATGGAAACAGTATACAGAGAGGCAGCAATAAAGGATTGGCATGGGTATACACATATAGTTGATATTCCATACAAAAGATATCCAAGAACTTTTATTTCACCCCCTAGTGTAGAACTCACAATCATAAATGGTGTTGATGGAGCTCCAATATTGATTTCTCCATTATTAACATATAATGTTCAACAACTTAATAATATTACACATATCATTAATTTGTTTCTTGAATTGTTTGGTGAATGTGATATCCTTCAAGAAAATTTGGTTCCAACTTTTAATGTAACAGTAACTAGGTTAAATTGGAAAATTCTTCCAGCAGGTAATTATCCTTGGAGTATTTTAAAAAGTAGTGTTCAGCAGGTTATAAATAATGCACCTCAAAATAGAAGAATTATTATCGAAAAGCATCTAGAAGTAGTTTCAAATCATAATCCAGACTTTGTAGCAATTGGTAATGCGGGTTTTAATGGGTACTTAATTTTTGGATTTAGCAAAAAAAACCTATTTGTATTAGAAAGCACTAGGGTAGGAAATGCAACTTACATATTGGGTCAGGATTGGGCTCAAATTTCCAAAATGACCAAGCAAGAAATACTTAATAATAAATTACATATAGATCGGTTTTTTCATGGTTCAGGCTGGCAGCAATCAATTGATAATTTGTTAAGATAGTATTTTGTCCCCTGTAGCGTCCCCTGAAAAGAACAAACCCTCTCTAAATTTTTGATTTAAAGAGGGTTTTGTTTGTTTTTTGTTGACCTACCAGGATTCGAACCTAGGCTAACAGAACCAAAATCTGCTGTGCTACCACTACACCATAGGTCAATCATATAATGATCGCCCTAAAAAGGCACGGCAAAACTAATATTTTTTTTTACTTGCAACAAAATTTTTTGTCGATAAAACATAAAAAAAACAGTTAGTGGTTGTAAGTGTTTAATAATCTTCAAGTTTGGTGTTATATTTTAAATTGAATTTTGCTTTTAGCCAAACTTACAGCCGAAGGCGCATCAACCACATGCTTTATTCTACTACCCTTATAGTCCATTTCTTTACTAGTTTCAATCAGTATCTGTTTGTAATCATCAGGCTTAAGATTAGGGCTTACCTCCATCATCATAGCTACGATACCAGCAGTTACTGGTGATGTAGAAGATATTGAAAAGTATGGCATAGCATCACCACTTTTGGGCTTTCGATCCGATTCAAGGTACTTTTTATATGAATTTAGAAGTAGAAGGTTATAATCGAAATGATAAATATTGATATCAGGAGTGCGTGAATATCCTTCGTTGCATTCTTCAGAAAGCATATAGGGTAGAATATTTGTTGGATAGGAATAGTGAATAAAGGTTGTAACAATGCCATATTTATTTGCTTTTGAAACGGCACTATCAATAATGCTTGAATATTCACTATTGAATGGTTCGCCTGAGTATGTAAGAATATCTAATTTGTTTTCAATTGCCCAATCAATAGCGCTTACAATGGCATTTGCTTCCTTTGCTTTGTCGTTACTCCTTGCATTTAAAGCATAAATTTCAACATTTGGGGCAATCTCTTTAAGGGTAATAGCCATCCAATAACCATGCTCATCAACTTGCTCAAATTTATCCTTTGTGTTAAGAAAATCCTTTCCACCTGAGTAAGTTTTTTTGTGCTTTTTGAAACCAAAGTATTTATCTATAATACCAACTTTAATCCCTTTTCCTGTCGATATTTTTTGAGCATCTTTAATATGATGAATGGTTTCGTATGAATCTCTGGTGTTTGCATTATAAAAGTTTACATACCAGATTCTATCTGATGAGGTTAGCGCACATTTAATATTGATTAGTACTGACAACAGTAAGAGTGAGGCTAGCGCTATACTTCCTTTCTTTTTCATGATCGATTGTTTTTAATAGTTACAATTTTAGATTTGATATAGTTATAAAAATGTCGATTAAACCCAGATTTAATCGACATTAATATTTTTACATAATATGATATCTTTAAAGGGTGAGCTAAAAACTTTATTTTTCAAGTTCTTTAAGCTTTTTTTCCTTCATCTCCCATTTTCTCTCAAGCATTTCATTAGGCCAATAATCCGATTTGGGTTGGTGAGCGTTGAGTAAATCATCCATCGAAAAATCAACAAAGATTTTGTAATCCTCGGGGATAAGAAGGTTGATAGTTAGCTCTTGAGCCTTCCATTTCTCCCCTTCAGGTAGAATAAAGTAGTTGTTGAAATTCAGAACAGAATCTTTAATGGTATAAGTATACTCGATACTTTTAGCATTCATTTCGGCTATTAGCTTATTTGAACCTCTAGCCTTACGAATTAGCTCAATTTCTGGAAATTTTTTCGAACTCTTTTCAATTGTAATTCTGGGTTTTCCAATAATTACCGATTTCCCTTCGATCTTAGCTAATGCGTACTCATCAATTTCAATCATTCGGTTCGGTTCTTTATAAAAACTTTCTGAATTATCAGTAGCCTGTATTCGCAAGTATCGATTCGTATTGGGTTGCTCAAGGCTATTCGTTTCAACAACACTTTTGCGCACCATAAAGCTTTGTGCTTGAGAGTATATGGTAAAGGCAAGCACAACAATTGAGAATACCCAAATCCCTGCTGCTATTATACCAATAAACCTATCGCGTGCCCTGAAATTAAATAGTATTCTAATGCCAATATAAAGCAAAGCAAATATCGGTATGGCAACTACAAAGAATATTGGAATTGTAATCCATATACTTGTGCTAAACTCAAAGAACGAGGTGATGACTTCGCCAAGAGGTATGCCATGAACAATTGGAAATGCACCATGCAAAAGCAAACCACCAAAGAATATAACGTTGATAAGTGCAAAAAGTGCAATTAGCATTGTAACAATTAGCGTTACAGCAATAATAATTGCTATTACCTTAACAAATACAAGCATTACTTGTATAGCCCAGTATGCAATGCGACCAACGACATAGACAAATCCTTCGAGGAAACCCCTAAGTCCGCTTTTTCGGATATTTTGTTTTATTTGTGAGGATTCCTCTCGAATGGTTTTCTCAATATTTGAGATATTGACTGGCTCACCTTTCATCTCAAGGCGTTGCCTTGGGGTTAATGCCCTCGGTACAGCAATCCAAAGAATGGTATATATTATCAGTCCTAGCCCTTTGAAGAATAATAGTACTAGAAATATGATTCGGATTACAATCGGATCTGTCCCAAAATACTCGCCTAAACCAGAACAAACTCCGGCTATATATGAACGTTCAGGATCGCGATACAATCTTTTCTGATATTGATACTTTTGCCTAGCTGCATTTGGGTTCTCAGTTTCTGATGCAATTTGATCAGGGTCACCTAAGATGTTAAGAACCTCCTTAACAATTTCTATTGAAATGGATTCTGAACTGCCTTTCTTTTCAGCGAAAAGCTCAGCAATTCTTTCCTCAATATCTTGAATTATATCTTTGCCTTCTTTATCGTTGATAAGCCTTTGCTTGAGGTTGTTGATATAGCTATCGAGAAGTGCAAATGCATCCTCGTCAATGTTATAGGTTATACCCCCAAGGCTAATTTTGATAGTCTTTTTCATAATCCTAGTTATTGAAGGTTTCGAATAGTATTCACCGTTTCAACAAGTTCGTTCCAGCTTGTATCAAGTTCAGTAAGATATGTTCTTCCTTTTTCGGTTAATGCGTAATATTTTCGTGGGGGCCCCTGTGGTGACTCTTCCCAGCGGTAGCTTAACAAACCAGCATTTTTTTGTCTTGTAAGCATTGGGTAAAGTGTTCCTTCAACAACAATCATTTTTGCTTCTTTCAGCTTACTTATAAGATCAGATGTGTACGATTCGCCTCTAGAAAGGATGGATAGGATGCACAGCTCGAGTACACCTTTTCGCATTTGGGCTTTTGAATTATCTAGTTCCATGACTTTTCTTCTTAAATGTTATTACA
>JBPXJX010000691.1:0-2088 GCA_051715525.1 Bacteroidales bacterium | reverse complement strand
TCTTTAAATCGGGATACCTGTCGAGCTGAGCCTTAAGCACTTCGTAGGTAGCCGTAGAATCGGCACCTGCGCTATGCGCATTCTCCAAATCCTTTTCGCAGTAAAATTTGTAAGCAGCACCAAGTGTTCGTTTCTCCATTTTATGGAAAATGGTTTGCACATCAATAAACTTGCGCTTTTTAAGGTCGAAATCGATATCAGCCCTTAGAAACTCTTCTGCCAATAACGGAAAATCGAACTTATTCGAGTTAAAACCAACAAAATCGCACCCTTCAATAAACTGAACCAACGACTTGGCTATTTCCTTAAATGATGGCTCATCTTTAACATCCTCATCAGAAATTCCATGAATGGCAGTTACCTCTGGTGGAATTGGCATACCAGGGTTAACTCGACGAATCTTCATCTCCTCGCGCCCATCAACATGAATCTTTAGAACCGCAATCTCAACAATTCTATCTCTTATAATATCTATACCTGTTGTTTCAAGATCGACAACAACCAGAGGGTTTCTAATATTAAGTTTCATGTGATGTTTTTGTTTGAAGTTGAATTAAAAAAGAAAGGCTGTTTCAAAACCATTACTGATAGTGTAGCTCTGAAACAGCCTTTAAATATCTGAGATAAATTATGCGCTAATCATCATTGGCATCAATAGCATAAGAATCTCCTCATCGGCATTTTCGTTAACCAATGGGAAGATTAAACCTGCTCTTGAAGGATCAGAAAGTGAAAGCACTACATCTGAAGATGAGATATTAGCAAGAATCTCGATTAGGAAAACAGATTTAAAGCCAATCTCCATCTCATCCCCTTCGTATTGAGATTTTAATCTTTCGTATGCTGAAATTGAGAAATCAAGGTCTTGAGCTGAAACGGTTAGCTGGTTTCCGCTAAGTGACAGCTTGATAAGGTTGCTGGCTTGGTTTGAGTATACAGCAACACGACGAAGCGCATTGTATAGCTCAACCCTATCAATCGATACTTTATTTGGGTTATCAGCAGGGATAACTGAGTTGTAGTTTGGATATGAACCCTCAACTAAACGGCAAACCATTGTATAGTTCGACATAGTAAAGAGAGCATTCTTATCGTCAAACTCAAGAACAATTGCTCCTGATTCTTTACCAAGAATATTCTTTAATAAAGCCGCAGGCTTTTTAGGTAGGATAAATGATGCATCAGAATCTGATTGAACATCTTTACGACGATATCTAACCAATTTGTGAGCATCCGAAGCAACAAAGGTTAAGCTGTTTGGAGCAAGCTCCATGAGAATACCATTCATTACTGGACGAAGCTCATCCTCAGCAGTAGCAAAAATTGTTTTAGCTATACCGCTAAGTAATACTTCGGTTGGAACTTTAACGGTAACCTTACGCTCGGGTTTAAGTTCAGTACGAACAGGGAAGTCCTCGGCTGGTTGGCCAACAATATTAAACTGTCCATTCTCAGAGTGTACAACGATTCCTAAATTAGATAGGTTAATATCGAAAGTAAGCGGTTGTTCAGAGAACTCTTTAAGTGTATCAACTAATATACGATATGGTATTGCAATGGAGCCATCTTGCATTACATTTTCAAGATGTATACGAGTGGAAAGTGTAGTTTCCAAATCTGATGCAGTAATCTCAAGTTCATTCCCCTCGAGTTTAAAAAGAAAATTATCGAGAATGGGTAATGTGTTCTTATTGCTGATTACCCTACTAACAATGCTAAGATGACTTAACAGCTCGGTACTTGAAACAACGAATTTCATCTTTTATACGATTTAATGATTATATTAATAATTTTAACTTTCTTCATAACTGATTATCAAGGCAATTAACTTTGATAATTCAAGAACCAATATTACAAATTTTTACCCATAAGGGCAAAGGTAAAGTTAGTTTTTAATTCTAAATGATGTTAAGTCCTTAAGCACAGGGTCAAACACCATGTAACTTGCGATAGCAATTATTTTATCGTTGTTAAATGAGATATATAACCTATTTAAATCAAATTTAATGGTTCGACCAAACTCATCGCGGTACTCGTCCACTGGAATAGGGTAGGTTTTAAGAACAAGTTTATTGCCGTTGGTTAATG
>JBPXJX010000690.1:0-8087 GCA_051715525.1 Bacteroidales bacterium | reverse complement strand
CGACGCTCTTTCGATCTGTTCTTCGCTACATTCCTCAATATCCCGCCCGTGGTCTTGTTTACGACAGAAATGGTGAACTAATTGTTTGCAATCAGGCTGCTTACGATCTTATGGTGATTAAAAATGAGGTAAAGGCTTTTGATACAGCAGAACTTGCAAATATTCTTGGAGTAACTAAAGAGCAAATAAAGGCAAGTTTTTCACAAATTAAACGGGTTAAAGGATATTCGCCCTATAAACCCTCAGTTTTTTTAAAGCAGATTTCGGCTAAGACATATGCTGTTTTACAAGAGAAGATGTACAAATTCCCGGGATTTGATGTTCATCCACGTACGCTAAGAACATACCCTTTTAAAATGGCAGGTCACCTTTTAGGCTATGTTGGTGAGGTAGATGAAGATATCATTGCAAAAAATCCTTATTACCAACTGGGTGATTATATAGGAATTAACGGATTAGAAAAATCATACGAAAAGGAACTGCGAGGTAAAAAGGGTATTAATATATATATGGTTGATGTTCACAACCGAATTAAAGGCTCATACGAAGAGGGACGATATGATACTGCTGCTGTTGTTGGAAAAGATTTAGTATGCACAATCGATGCTAAACTTCAACTTTATGGCGAGAAGTTAATGAGAAATAAAATAGGTAGTGTTGTTGCTATCGAACCAAAAACAGGCGAAATTTTAGCAATGATTTCAAGCCCTGTTTATGACCCCGAACTTCTTGTTGGAAGAGAAAGGGCTAGCAATTACAAATTATTACAAAGCGATACGCTTAAACCAATTTTCAACCGTTCGCTAATGGCACCTTACCCTCCTGGGTCTACTTTTAAAATTGTTAATGGGCTTATTGGGCTGCAAGAAGGAACTGTTTACCCAACAACACGCTATGGATGCGCTGGTGGGTACCCCATAGGTAGAGGTGTTGGGTGTCATATCCATCCCTCCCCTTTATCATTCCCTCAAGCCATTCAGATGTCGTGCAACACCTATTTTTGCTATGTTTTCCGCAGCATTATTGACAAACCTGTTTTCGGATCAGTTGAAAATGGGTTTTCCGTTTGGAGAAAACATATTGAAACGTTTGGATTTGGAGGGAAACTTGGAATAGATCTACCCAACGAGCTGAGAGGAACCGTCCCCTCGGTGAGTTTCTATGATAGGTATTTCCGAAAAGGAGGATGGAACTCGTTAACCATAATATCATTATCAATTGGGCAAGGAGAACTTGGTGCAACGCCATTGCAAATGGCAAATCTATCTGCCATAATAGCAAATAGAGGTTACTACTATCCTCCCCATGTAATCAAAGAAATCAAAGGCGGAGAAGGTGTTGATTCAAAATATATGGTTAAGCATACAACATCAATTGATTCAACTTGGTTTACACACGTTGTTGAAGGTATGGATATGGCCGTAAATGGTGGTGCTGGAGGTACAGCATTAAATGCAGCTTTGCCAAATATTCGGATTTGTGGCAAAACAGGTACAGCTCAAAACCCCCATGGTGCTGACCATTCAGTTTTTATTGCCTTTGCCCCAAAAGATAACCCTAAAATTGCTATTGCGGTTTATATCGAAAATGCAGGTTTTGGGGGAACTTGGGCTTCGCCCTTAGCAAGTTTAATGATTGAAAAGTATTTAGCCGATTCAATATCACGGCCTGATATGGAAAAATATATTCTCGACGCAGTTTTACTCGATCGCAATGCAAGGAAGAAATAGCACGTTGGGTGGTCTCGATTGGACTACAATCCTTATCTATATCGCCCTAGTATTGATGGGGTGGTTAAATATTTACGCTGCTGTTTATAGCGACGATCATAATAGTATCTTCGATTTTACCCAAAGGTATGGCATGCAAATGGTGTGGATTGTTTTTGCATTTGCCCTTGCACTAGTAATACTTTTGATAGACAGAAGAGTTTACTTCGTTTTTGCCTATTTCTTTTACGGCTTAACAATTCTTTCACTTATTGCAGCACTTCTGTTTGGTAAAGTTGTTAATGGTTCTCATTCTTGGCTACAAATAGGTCCTGTAGGCATACAACCCGCTGAATTTGCAAAATTCGCAACAATTCTAGCCCTTGCAAAGCTTATTGGAGTTTACAACTTCAAAATGCTTCAGCCTAGTTCAATTCTGAAGATATCATTTTTAATACTACTCCCTGCATTAGTCATCATTTTGCAAAATGATACTGGTTCAGCAATGGTGTTTGGGGCATTAATACTTCTGCTTTACCGTGAAGGGCTTCCAACTTGGTTTCTTGTTTTTCTAGTATTCATGGTAATCATTTTTATTTTAGTTATTATAGCGAATAATGCATTAATACTGATTTTTCTTTTCCTAACAACCATTGCATTATTCTTATACTATGGAAAAAGGCATAAGGAGGTAATATATTATGCATCTTTCTCGATAATTCTAAGCTTAATCTTATATTTTATTACAAAATACGGAGGATATAGCATTTCATCAACATATATAATTTTAACTGCAATGTTTGCTGGTTTACCAGTTGCATTAGTATTTGCATTTCTGAAAAGGATTCGGTTAGTTTACTACCTTTCATTGTTCTTAATAGTAACAAGCAGTTTTGCTTTAACTGTTGACTATGCTTACCATAAAATTCTTCCAATCCACCAACAAAAAAGGATAAACGATTTACTGGGTATTGAAGCCGATCCGCAAGGCTGGGGGTATAATGTTAATCAATCAAAAATAGCCATTGGCTCGGGCGGTTTTTTTGGTAAAGGATTTTTAGGGGGCACACAAACGAAATTCAACTTTGTTCCCGAGCAGAGCACCGATTTTATATTTTGTACAGTTGGTGAGGAATGGGGATTTTTGGGCTCAGCTTTAGTATTAACACTTTTTGCTATTCTACTCTTTAGACTTATTATGCTTGCTGAACGACAACGAGAAGCATTTGCAAGGGTTTATGGTTATGGGGTTGTTTCAATTATTTTTTTCCATGTGGCAGTAAATGTTGGGATGACTATTGGTCTTTTCCCAGTTATTGGAATTCCACTACCATTTTTCAGCTATGGAGGTTCTTCGCTATGGGCATTCACCATTCTTCTATTTATCTTTATTAAGCTCGATTCATCAAGATAGATGCTTATATAACGGAATATCAAATTCATTTGATACAAATAAGCATATCTCGGGAAAAAGTATATGGAATTGATCTGAAATCTGAGGATAACTGCTAGTTAAAACCTCAACAAAATACTCAGATTTATCAGGAAGAGAAGTTACACTACTCATTATTTCAATGGCTCGTTTTACTCCAGCCAAGGTTCTGTAGCTGTAAAGACGATTACTTTGAATCATAAAAGGTAAGAACCTTTTTGGCCTCTCGGGTAATAGGGTATAATTCTGAAGCATTTGCAAATAAAACTTCCTAGTAAATGACTTGAGTTCCTTTTTAGAATATTTTTCCCACTCCCTTGCCAAAACATGGTCAAATAGCATATCAACAACAACACCTGCATACTTGCCATATCCTGGCCTTAATAGCTCTAAGCAAACATGAGTAGCTGTATGCGTATCGGTAAATCGATCAATAGCCCTATGCAGTCTAATGCCTTTTTGAACTGAAAGAGGATATGCATCAAGATTACTCCCCTTTACATAATCGCCAATAAAATTCCCTAAACGAATATTTACATCCGACCCAGATAAGTAAAGATGAGCTAGGAAATTCATTTTAAAAAGATATATATTAATTAATAACAGAATCTAACACTTGAACTCGCTTAAAACAGCATCATCTCCATTATCGTTATATTGCATTAATTTAAAAGATTTACCGTCCCAAACACTATAAGTATTGTTCACCAACCAATCACCCAAGATTACAAGGTTTGAACTTTCATTTAACGGATAAATTATTGGCGAATGCCAATGTCCAAAAATGAAAAAGTCGTAATGGTTAACTAAGAGCTCATCGCGTGTAAATTTTGTGATGAGTTCATTTTCGCCTCTGAACTTATGGCTTATTTCCTTTGAGTATCGACTACTAACCGACCATTGGTTGCCAAACCAAAGCGAAAAGTTTGGGTGTATACGAGCAAAAAGCCATTGAAGAGTAGAACTCGTAAAAATTGCTTTCAATAGTTTGTAACCTCTATCGCCTTTACCAAGCCCATCGCCATGTGCAAGGAAAAACTTTTTCCCATAAATCTCTTTAAGCAAGGGTTTATGATGCATTTCAACACCTATTTCATCTTGAAAATAGTTAAACATCCACACGTCGTGGTTACCGCTAAAAAAATATACGGGTATCCCCGCGTCAGTGAGCTCTGCAATCTTACCAATAAAACGGTTATACCCCTTTGGAACTACTCTGCTATATTCAAACCAAAAATCGAATATATCGCCAAGAAGGTAAAGTTCTTCTGCGTCATTCTTAATGCTATCGAGCCAACGCACAAACATCTTTTCACGTGGAAGGCTTTCCTTATGATTAGGAAGACCTAAATGAAGATCGGAAGCAAAGTATACTTTTTTACCGTTCATTTGGATTATAGTATCTCGCGAAGCTTCTTTCTAAGCTCTTCGCCAAAAAGATTTTTTCCAACTATAGTATGTTTTCTATCAATAAGAAAGTTTGTAGGGAGTTGAGTAACATTATAAATTTTCGCATCAATTGATCCTTTTGGATTTAATTCACAAACATTAATCCCGGGTAATGAAACCGATTCGATAGCATTAACCCAATCGTCGCGATTAAAATCGAGCGATACTTGATAAATCTCAAACCCTTTTCCTTTAAATTGCTTATAGGTTTCTATAAGTTCGCGAATATCCATCATACTTTGCTGATCAAAAGAGGCCCAAAAGTTAAGCAGCACTACTTTGCCTTTCAAACTTGAAAGTTTTACAATATCGCCCTGGGGTGTACTTAGTGAAATATCGGGAATTGTTTCTACTGATTGCTTAACCATTTCTTGAAGTTTAGCGCCTCTAACTATTCCCTCCATCCTTTTAATATCAGCCAGCATACCTTTTGTATATTCGGAATTAGGGTAAATTGCTCGTAACGATGAAGCCACAGCCTTGAATAATACAATATCTTCATCCTTATCAAAAACATAAAATTCGTAGTCGAATTTTTGATAAAGCGCCATTACACTTGCCCTTGACATAGTGTTTTTCCAAATAAATTTAGAGTTATAAACTCTTTGTGAGTCAATAACAGCATAGTATTCCTGCTCGATCAGTTTCTTTTTAATCTCGTCAGTAGTATTGTTATACTTATTTTTCAAATCAATCAACTTATTTTTTGATTCTGATAGTTTATCGGATAGATTCTTTGTTAACAGTGAGCCCTTAGAGCCTGTCACAACAAAGTCGTTAATATCTTTGGTATCAACAACCAAATTAACTTCTTCATTTGGCTCACATAAAAGAGTTATTGCTCCTTTTTCGGGAACCCGAATAACAAAGAAGGTTGGTTCTACAACCTGCTTCATCTTAAACTTAAAGCTATTGTTACCACTTGAAATATCTGTTGAATCAATTGTTTCAGATCCTGAGAAATTTAATTTATCAATATAAACCCTTGAATCCTTATCACATTTTAGATTTACCTCAATAACAACGGAATTATTATTACTGCACGAGCATGCAAAAAGGAAAAAACCCACACCACAAAACCTTAAATATTTTTTTAATAGACTCATTTTCTTTTGCTTATAAAAGTTAAACATGATATACTACACACCTTTAAAACCAATGCAAATTATAGCAAATTTAATAAATCAATTGGAATATAAGTTAATTGGTGTAAAAGGGCTCTATTTTGGCATTAGCTCGGTGAGTTTTAGCCTAAGTTTATAGCCATTGAGATTTACTGCCTTAATTACACCCCATCTATCAATTAAGTAATTAGCTGGAATGCTTGTAATCTTTAGAGTATCGAGCAATTTGAAATTATACTGATTATCATAACCTGCATTATACCATGTTATGCTATCCCTGACAATTCTCGCTTTTAAAGAATCGATATTAACACCAAGCGAAACCTGTAAAAGAGCCAAGCCTCTAGGAGAGAACTCTTTATACAAATGCTTGATTCCAATCTGGTTTTTATTGCATAACTCACACGACTGACTGGTAAAATCGATTAACATATATTTATACCATATTCCACTATAGAATAAATTTTCGCCAGAAATAATTGAAAATCCAACATTGGGTAAAGTTTCTCCTATTTTGAAAGTATTTTCGCGTTGGTAGTTTCTTTTAAGAAGCGAATCGAGTTTTTGTATCTTAGAGTGGAAGTTGAGCACTATTTTATTTGTAGAATATACTAACATTAAAGTTGAATCAACTAAACGGAATAGTTTACGATCCTTTGAATAATCAAACACGGGATGCATTGAGTCGTATGATTGGAAAAGAGCAAGGATTGAGGCAGGTGAATATAAATTATCCTTGATAAAGCCCGAAGCAAATTCTTTATGGCTATTAACCTTTATTTGATAAATGCTATCAATTAATTGCTTAACAGAATCAATTCTAATGTTTTGTAAATTGGATTTATAAATATTTTTTAACGAATCAATTTGATGTTTAGTCACCTTTAGCTCATTCTCTAGGTTTTGAACTAACGCTGAACCTTTAGAGCCGAAAACCATATAATCGCTCAAATCAGGATTTGAACTCTTAATGCTTACCTCATCGCCAGGCTGAATCAGAAGAATGATTTGAGACTGCACTTTCTGTAAGCCTATGGATATAAACACGGGGTTTTCTGACTTTAATTCAAAACTAAATCTGCCTTTAGAGCTAGTTTTAATGGAATCAATAAAAACAAGTGAATCACTCTCAAATCGGTTGATATAGATATAAACTTTAGGGTTTCCCTTAAAATCACCTTTTACCAAAATTTCATCAATTCTATGAACGCAACCCTGAATTATGAGTAGAGAAAAAAATAGAATTAGAATTATAGATTTTTTTTTATTTAGAGTAAAAACCATTACTTAATTATTTTGTTTAATATTCTTAATGAAATATCCAAGAATTACTTTCTCTTATATTTCTTGATTTCCCATTAGGTTAAAAATGTAATAATATTTACGCAAAGTTAACCAAAATTTAAAATGAACTTATACCCTACTTATCGCAAAAAGATCTAAATTGTCTTGGGAAATTAAAGCAAATTATTAATAACCGAACAACAGTCGGGAAAATAATGTTTGCCTTGTATTTTGATACTCCTAGGATTAACTAGCTTAAAAGTTCATTGAAGTATAATTTTCAACCATTAAAACACACCCATGAAATACCTTGAGTTTGATAAAAATGAATTGGTAAACCTTGAATACTCGCTTAACCGCGAAATTCTAAGCACCAATAGGGCTGGTGGATATTTCAGCACCACAATTGTGCTTTGTAACACAAGGAAATATCATGGCTTAATGGTACTTCCGCTCGATCAATTCGATCGTGAACCTCACGTCCTCCTTTCATGTATTGACGATACAATCATTCAGCATGGTCAACACTTTAATCTTGGTATTCATCGATATCCCGGAATTTACGAGCCACGTGGACATAAGTACATCATTGACTTTGACTATGAACCAACACCAACAATTACCTACAGAGTTGGTGGAGTAATACTTAAAAAAGAGCTACTTTTTGTCCATAACGAAGAGCAATTAATGGCTCGTTACACCCTTTTAGAAGCAAAAAGTCCAACCAAAATTAGAATAAAGCCTTTTTTAGCTTTCCGAAATGCTCACAGCCTAAGCAAATCAAACATGTGGGCCGATACTCGTTACAAAGAAATCCCAAATGGAGTTAGATATAGGCTGTATACAGGATTTCCATATTTACACATGCAGCTTAATAAAACGAATGACTTTGTCGCTTCACCCGATTGGTACTACAATATTGAGTATAAAGAGGAGATAAACAGAGGGTACGAGGGCCACGAAGATCTTTTCGTACCAGGTTTCTTTGAAGTTGGAATTAAAAAAGGCGAGAGCATTATTTTTTCTGCTTCTACAAGTGAGTTAAAAACAAAATCACTCTCAAAAAAATTCAACGCCGAACTGTTGAAG
>JBPXJX010000689.1:0-1819 GCA_051715525.1 Bacteroidales bacterium | reverse complement strand
AATGATAGTTTGTACGCTAGTCGTTTTTAAACAAATCAACTTCCTGAAAAACGCAGATCAGGGATTTGATCAAAAGAACGTTATTGGGTTACAGCTAAACCGTGGGATGATACAAAAATTCCCTGTTCTAAAACAAGCATTGAAAGAAAATCCGAATATTCTATCCATTGGTACAACCAACACTACTGTAGGTGAAGGCTCTGGGAAAGTAATCTTTAAAATGGAAACCGACCAAGGCATGTCTGACAGGGGTGTCAATTTTGCTATAGTTGATCCTGAGTTTGTTGAAACGCTTGGAATTAAAATGGTAAAAGGGAGAGATTTCCAAGAGGATATGCCTTCAGATACCCTAACAGGCGTTGTCATCAATGAGACTCTTGCAAAACGAATGAACTGGGCTGATCCAATTGGAAAGAAAGTTGAACTTGGGGAGTTTATAAAAGGCAGCGTTATCGGTGTTATGAAGGATTACCATCAAACAGGCATGTATAATCAAATTGAATCGTTGCTTCTAATTTATAGAACAAGAAATAATGTTGTATATGCTAAACTCAACGATAAGGATATTCAAGGCACTATTCGATTTATAGAATTAAAATGGAAAGAGGTTTACCCCGATAAGCCATTTGAATATACATTTCTATCGGAGCGATTTAATCAACAGTTTAAAGCAGATGAGAAACGAGGTCTAATATTCACGCTATTCACCGTACTTGCAATTTTAATTGCTTGCCTAGGATTATTTGGACTAGCCTCATATATGGTTGAGCAACGAACCAAAGAGATTGGCATCCGAAAAGTTGTTGGTGCGGATGAGCTGATTATTGTTAGACTGATATCAAAAGAGTTCCTAACATTAATCGTAATTGCTATTGTAATTGCATTCCCTATTGCATACTACATGATGAGCAGCTGGTTGCAGAACTATGTATATAAAACACCACTGGGTGTAATGGTTTTCATCATATCTGCCATAATAACAATCACATTAACATTCCTAACAATCAGCTACAAAGCCTATAAGGCAGCAATTTTAAACCCTGCTTCTTCGTTAAGAACAGAATAAAAACTCATTTATTTTTAAACATTGAAATCCTGAGTAAACCTCAGGATTTTTCTTTTGGCACCAAGGCAAACTAAAACGAATTGTTTTTGTTTATATTAAAAATCAATTCGATGAACATTGATAATTTAAAGACTTTAAATAGTCTTAAAACCACTGATAAAATGCCAGCACTTTTCATAGGTCATGGTAGTCCTATGAATGCTATTGACAATAACCCGTTCAGGCAAAGCTGGGTTGAACTTGGACAAAAGCTCCCTATTCCAACTGCAATTCTATCCATCTCGGCACATTGGATTACACGCGGAACAACAAAAGTTACCGCAATGGAGATGCCTAAAACCATCCATGATTTTGGAGGTTTTCCAAACGAACTCTACCAGCAGCAATATCCTGCTAAAGGCTCGCCAAAGCTAGCAGAGGAAACGATTAAAATTGTAAGCGCTCCCTCTATCCTACCCGATATGGATTGGGGGCTCGATCATGGAACATGGTCGGTTCTTTTACCAATGTATCCAAAAGCCCAAATTCCAGTTTACCAATTAAGTATTGATTATTCAAAACCTCCCCAGTTTCACTACGATTTGGCGTTGCAACTTAAAGCCTTACGACATAAGGGTGTACTTATTTTAGGTAGCGGAAATATCGTTCACAACCTTGGAGCAATGGATTACGCAAATAAGCCTTATGATTGGGCCCTTGAATTCGATAATACCATCAAAAGAAATATTGATACAAGAAACCACCATGATATAA
>JBPXJX010000688.1:0-4983 GCA_051715525.1 Bacteroidales bacterium | reverse complement strand
CTATATCGCCATAAATTTGTTGCGATAGAAATGGCCCTTTTAGCATAACCACCTCAATCCCATTCTGATTAAGTATCTCTGAAATTCTTAGCCCTTCAGCAGCCAGTAGCATGGTGTGCTCAGTTTGGGCTAGGTATTTCTCTTTTAGCTCTTGAGGTATATCAATATCAACAAAATGCGAGAAATCCTTTAAATTTTTGTAAAGGAGAGGTGTAACACGATGCCTTTCGGCAAGCGCAATAAGTTTTGTCCAGTTAAATGGTTTAACAATCCATTCTTTTGCTAAGGTCTTAGTTTCATTATCCTGGTACCCGCAAAGCAAAATTAGTAAACGCTGCTCAGGGTTTAAGTATGATAAAAGCTGTGCTCGGCTCTTTAAAACCATAGTTGAATAATTGCTTTTGTAAAGTTAGCAAAACCACGTAAACTTAGCACCTGATATTCACGAAGTCAACCATTTCAAAAAAAGAATCCTTACATTTGCTACTAAACACTATAGCAAAGTTGATTTCAAAATATACATATAGAGCATTTGGCCTAATAATTGAATCGGATATTGATTGCCCCGAACTTATACCTAGCAGTGAGATCCCTAACGTAATAATTGCTATTGGCAAAGTACCAAATGTACTTAAGAACCCTCTTTTTTCGGGAGTCCGTTTCCAAACAAATGGACAAGAGTTTTTACTAGCTGTAGATAAAATTGCAAAGTATTACGTAACAAATGGTAATAGCATTATCATCGAGCCTTTTACAAAAGCCGATCCGGCAAGCATTCGTTTGTTTCTTCTTGGTTCTGCAATTGGAGCACTAATTCATCAACGCAGATTAGTTCCCTTCCATGGAAGCGCTATAAAAATTAACGACAAGGCAATCATTCTTTCGGGTCTTTCCGGTGCGGGAAAATCCACATTGGCTGCAGCCTTTAAGCAGAAAGGCTACAAAATTCTGGCGGATGATATCAGCGTAATTTCTTTTACATCAAATGAAATTCCCTATGTTAACCCTGGCTTTCCTCAAATGAAGCTTTGGAGCGACTCAATCCAAAAACTTGGCGAAGACCCAAAAAACTATTCAAAAATTAGGGAAGAACTAAATAAATATCGTTTACCCATCGATACTGGGTTTTGTAATGAAAGTCTACCTCTTCAAAATATTTTTATAATTAACTCAAGCAATTTAGGCGAGCTGAAGATTGAGCAAATTAGAGGTATCGAAAAATTTAGCATGCTTAAAACCCATACCTATCGATTTAACTTTGTAACGGGAAAAGAGATGCAATCAACCCATTTTAAGTCTTTCGAAAAAATATCTAAAACCATAGAAATATATAGGTTAACACGTCCTTCGGGAAAATTCCCATTTGATGAGCTAATTGATCTTATTTTACATGCAAATGGATGATTTAAGAAAAATAGTATGGTTGGCATCCTACCCAAAATCAGGGAATACTTGGTTTAGGGTATTCCTTTCAAACCTTTTATCAAAAGAGAATCATCCGGCTGATATCAATAACCTTTACGCTACCCCCATCGCAAGCAATCGTGAGCTTTTTGATGAGGCAACAGGCCTCTCCTCTTCCGATCTAACACCTGATGAGATAGATAATCTACGCTCAGGCGTTTATGAGTACGCCGCTCGAAATAGCAAGGAACTGCTCTTTCAAAAAGTCCATGATGCTTGGCTTATAACAGAATCAGGTGAGCCAATGTTTAGCAGCAAGGTGACTAAATCGGTGGTTTACTTTGTTCGTAATCCTTTAGATGTTGCTGTTTCGTTTTCCAACCATCTCTCAAAATCGCACGAATCAACCATAAAAATTATGGCTGATAACAGCTATGCTTTCGGAAGCACATCCGATCGACTTCATTTTCAGCTAAGGCAAAGACTATTAACCTGGAGTAATCATGTAAAGAGTTGGATTGACGAGTCGAATCTACCTGTTATTATTCTTCGGTATGAAGATATGAAATCAGATACCTTCTCAACATTCTCAAAAGCTTTAAAATTCATAGGAATCGAAGCAACAGACGAAGAAATAATCAAAGCCATTGGCTTTAGCGATATCAAAGAGATGAAAAAGCAGGAAGCTGAAAAAGGGTTCAAAGAAAAACCTACAAATGCGCCCACATTCTTCCGAAAAGGAGAAACTGGGACATGGAGAAATGAGCTTACTGATGATCTTGTTAAGAAAATTTGTACCGACCACCGCGAAATAATGGTTCGTTTTGGTTATCTCGATAAGCAAGGGAACCTCTTGTAGCTATGTAAAAAAAAGTATTGAGGTAAATCTACCCATCTCTTCTTTGCCAGTAACTATAATATCGCCACTGCGCAGCCATGCGTGAGCAATCATTTTGCTATTACTGTCCTTTGCAACTCCAAAGTAGATTGTTGAGGGAATATTTTGTTTTTTTAGAATTCGTCTTGCTGCCAATGCTCTGGCAAAGCATTTAATTTTTATGGGTAAAAAACGAACCACCCTTCGCATCGACTTTTCAATAAGCTGAACAACAATAATTTGCTTATCGGATAATACTAAATTCGACTCAATACCTTTTAGTCCAAGTCTTTTAAAAATTATTCTTTGGGGAATAAACAACACATAGAAGCTATAAAAAATCCCAAGTAAATATGCCTTAATAAAAAGGGAGCGCTCTGCTCCCTTCATATTATAGACTTTATGGGCATATCTCAACATACTATATCAACCTTCTAAAATTAAAAGAAGTTTTTTTTCTAGTAGCTCATTTAAAAACTCAAGTGTATCAATTTCACATTGCTCTTTACTAACATCAAACTCATCGATAAGAAGATTTACTAGGGACTCAACACTCACAGGATCCTCAATCAAGTCCCAAATCCTACTACCAACCGAATCAAGACCAAAATACTCTCCATTATCGATGCTCATCATCACCTTTTCACCATCAACATCGGTTGATACCAATTCGGGGTTGCGTTTAACAACAGATCTGCTAATAATTATCGGCATTCATGCAAATTTTACACAAATATAGCACTATAAAAGAATCGATGACCTAAAACTATCAGTACTTTTAAACATTACAATAGTCTAAAGCGTTTTATATTTTGATAAAATTTATATTACTGAACACTTTTTGTTGGTTAATAGATAACCATTTACAACAAATCATTGGCTATAATATTGTATCTTTGCTGATTATTATTTTTTATCTTTGATTAACTATCAAACTAAGTTTGTTTCTTTTCGTAATAATATTATATTTTGTAACTTCCTAGTTTGTAATCATACCCAGACAATTATGAAAACAGCAAAAAAACTGAGCTTATTGTCGATAAACAAAAGCTTCCTCATATTTTCTCTATTCTTGGTTTTTTGCTTTATACAAAAGAAAACCCTAGGAGTAGATTACATAGCAAGAGCTTCAGGTAGTTGGAACACTTCAACCACATGGACGCCAAATGGTATTCCTGGTGCATCTGATAATGTTACAATTGGTGCCAGCTACCAAGTTACTCTAAGCGTTGATGCTGCCTGTAACAATTTAACTCTAAATAGAACTACCGCCACAAATCTAGCCATTGGAAGCTATACTCTTACAGTTTATGGTACAATCGATGGCCCAAATAATTCTTTCACTAACAACATTATCACTACCAGTACTGGAAGATTACTGTTCTCTGGTACCGGAAGAACCTTAATTGGAAGTAACTGGTCAAATACTTATGCAACAGGATGGGCTTGTATAGTTGCCCTTAATGATAGCGAAATTGGCACTTTATCATCTGGAGTAAAATTTGGAGATTTGACAATTACTTCCGGCACTGTACAATTTTCTAGTAATTCAATTTGTAAAAATTTAAATTTACTTGGAACTTTAGGTTCTCGAATAGATATTGGATCAAATACGCTTTCTATAAGCGGGACATTAAATGGTCCAGATGCAACCTTCTCTAACGATATTATAACTACGGGAGTAGGGGGAAAAATAATATTTACAGGTAGTGCTCGTGCACTTTTTGGAGCCAATTGGTCTGCCAACTACCCTACACCCTGGGATTGCGAGGTAAACCTTACATCAAGCACACTGGTAGGAACAACCACAACTTCAATTAAATTTGCCAACCTTACAGTTAATTCTGGTAATTTAACCCTCTCGGCAAATTCATCGTGTAATAACATTACTCTCGCAGGAGCAACTGGAACAAGATTATCAATAGGAACGAACACTTTACAGGTAAATGGAACATTAAATGGCCCTTCTACTTCATTTACAAATAATCTAGTTACAACAGGGGTTGGAGGTAAATTACTTTTTACTGGTAATGGTAGAAATTTGATAGGAAATAATTGGTCATCGCTACAAACAACTGGATGGACATGTGAGGTTAATCTTAATGATGGAGAGATTGGGACATTATTATCAGGAGTAAAATTTGGAGCCCTAACCATATCCTCTGGCACATTAGCTTTAAGAGAAAACTCTATTTGTGGAAACTTAACATTGCTTGGTACTAATGGAACACGATTAGATATTGGGACAACCACTCTTTGTGTTAGTGGAACACTAAACGGACCTGATGCAACATTTACAAATGATATCATTTCGGCTGGTATAGGAGGTGTAATAAAATTTATAGGTAGCCCTCGTGCACTTTTTGGAACCAATTGGTCAACTAATTATCCTACACTCTGGAATTGTGAAGTAAGTCTAACCTCTAGCTCGTATATAGGAACAACTTCTACTGCTATCAAATTTGGTGATTTAACATTAACATCAGGTAATCTAACCCTATCAGCAAATGCTTCTTGCAATAACCTAACTTTAAGCGGTATTGTAGGAACACGACTTGCCATTGGAACTAATACTTTTACTGTATTTGGTACTTTGAATGGATCAAACTCAACATTTACAAACAATATTATTACAACTGGAATTGGAGGAAAGTTATTATTCCCAGGAAATGGTAGAACTTTGATTGGAAACAACTGGTCAA
>JBPXJX010000687.1:0-1023 GCA_051715525.1 Bacteroidales bacterium | reverse complement strand
TTTGCCAGTGATACGAACTGTGTTGCTTGACTTAGGTTCAGCACAGCTTATTATCAGAGAAAGCAAGAATGAATAGCAAAATATTTTTTTCATAACGAATACAGTTGTACCCTAGTTGGTTACTATTTGAATGACCGCTTTTCTGTTTTTCTCCCTTTTTTGTTCAGATTTATCGTTAGCACTTAAACCTTCATCGCCTCTCCAATTCATTTTTATTCTTTCAGCAGAAACCCCTTTTTGAATAAGGTATCCCCCAATCGCACGTGCTCTGTACTCAGACAAAGTCATATTTTTATCTCTATCACCTACGTTATCAGTATATCCTGTCACGTGAGCTTTTAGCTTAAAGTCTTCTATTAAGAACGTGGCAATTGAATCTAAGGTAGCTTTCACTTCCGTTTTTAAATCATAATTACTTTGGTCAAAATATAATGTTCTGGTATCAAATGGCTTCTTAGCAATACCCACATTTACAGGCTTAGAAACCAAAGAAGGATTGGTAGCATCAATTCGAACGTCCATAAGTGTCAATCCTGATTCAAGTACAAACTCCTGATTAAGCAACAATTCCCCTTCGTTAGAGCGTGCCTGAATTAAATGTTTACCAGGTTGCATAGGAATTAAGTATAAATAATTATTTCTTATCAAGGGATTTAAAACCAATATATTGTTTACTTTAAATTCTACATTTTTATTCTCGGGAAATGTAAAATGCCAATGAAGTTGGTTTTCTGACGGAAGTGGTGGTGAATTCTTGGATGCCATCGGTACGTTCATTTCAAATTCAAAGTTTTCTTCGATATTTCCGATACGCCTTATTGGCATTTTAGTAGCTCGATAACCTTCTGATTCAAACAATAAAAATTCTGCTGAGTTCGGCAATTGTATTTTAAATTTATTAATACGATTATTTACTTTACTTTCTCCTAAGCTTATTTTTTTCTCACCTTCAAATGCATAAACATGTACTTTCAAATCGAAGCCATTCGCTGGGTCATAACAAAATCCAGCTATTTTAACGGA
>JBPXJX010000686.1:0-1381 GCA_051715525.1 Bacteroidales bacterium | reverse complement strand
TTCATATAATCTAATCCAATCGCCCTTTCATTTCCTTTAAGCGGATAAACCCATCGTACTATATTGTTTGGGGCTAAAGCAATGTTTCGAATATGATTATTCTCTTGCAAAGCCTTTTGAGTCATTGCGTTAAATAGTTCGAATGAGATATCTTTCTGATAGCTGATATAATGAACAATCCCTTGAGTCAAATTAAATGTAGATGTAACTAAACCCTCTAAATGGGCTCTGGTCGTAGATAATTCTGATAATACATCAACTTTTTTATCAATAATTTTCTGCTCTGAATCAAACCTACCAATAATTATACTCACAGCAAATCCAGAAATGAGAGTGAACAAAATCAAAAGTTGACCTAACCTATATCTATTCCTAATTGATGATATTAAGGTAATATTACCCATAAATTGTATAAAAGTTTTAATTATATTCTTATACCAAAAACTGTTATATCATCGGTTTGATCATAAACTTTAGCATAGCCGCATCTCCAATCCTCCAGGCTTCTTTCAATAACCGTTTTTTGCTCAAGCAATGGAATAGAAAATGATTTTCTAACTAACTGTTCAAATTGTTTTAAAGAGTATTTCTGTCCTTTTGGACCACCGAATTGATCGACTAAACCATCGGTGTAAAGGTATAAAATATCGTTTCTTAAGAGTTGGAAATCACAATTATTAAATCCTGAAAATTTAGTTGTAAATGGGTCGCCAATTGGATGATTATCAGCTTTTAATTTAATGAATTCGCCATTTCGAAAAATTACAATTGGGTTATGTGCACCAGCATACTCAAGCATAAGAGTCTGTTTATTGAAAGCACAAAGGGCAATATCCATCCCATCCTTGATGTTTAATTGTTTATCAGATTTACGAAGTGTTGAGTTTATTTCGATACTTAAATGTGTTAAGATATCAGCGGGTGTACTGTTAATTGATTCATGTAATGCTTTGCGAAGAAAAGCATAACCCATAACGCTCATAAGCGCACCTGGTACTCCGTGCCCAGTACAATCAATTACGGCAAAGTAAATTTTATCGATAGTCTCGTAAAGCCAATAAAAATCACCACTTACAATATCTTTGGGTCTAAATATTACAAATGAATCGTTAAAATGCTTCTGAATAATTGAGAATTCAGGAAGAATTGCATGTTGAATATTTTCAGCGTAAGCGATACTTGCAGTAATATTTATATTCTTACGTTCAATTTCCTTATTTTGCTTTTGAATCTCGTCTCTTTGTGATAAAATCTCCTCATTCTTTTGCTTCATCTCTTCAATAAAAATCTGTAGGTTATCGCGTTGAGCTATGATTTGTTCATTTTGCATATTAAGCTCTTCATTTGCCTCTTTAAGCTGATTGGTTCTTTCTTTAACGGT
>JBPXJX010000685.1:0-1093 GCA_051715525.1 Bacteroidales bacterium | reverse complement strand
TGAGGTGTAGTTAAACTGTTGAAACCAATTGATAATGGTGTTGAGAAAAAAGGTGAATTTAGAATACTAGGTGGCAATGCCCAGTTACATTGTTCTCATCCTGTTATAAAAGATGGAGTGCTCTATATTAGGCACGAAAACTCTTTGTTTGCTTATGATATTGCAAAGAAATAGTTCGCATTGATATCGATTTAGCCCAGATATTTTTTGAATTTATCTGGGCTAGTTTTTTAACTTATGCAATTCGTTAATAATCCAAGTTTATAATAATTTAGCAACCTAAATACTTTTAAATTCTTCCGTATGAGAAAGAACATCTTTTTAATTGTCGCTTTATCTATTTTATCTGTCAACGCTTTTTCGCAAGAGGTTAGCGAGTGGCGCGGAGTTGGTCGCACAGGTGTTTATCACGAGGTTGGACTATTAAAGCAGTGGCCCGAGGCTGGTCCTCAGCAACTATGGGCAAATGATAAATTGCCATCGGGTTATTCATCAATGGCTATAGCCAATAATTCAATCTATCTTACAGGTTTAAAGGATGGTGTTGATATGTTAATTGCCTTAGATATGAATGGTCAGGAGAAATGGCAAACCCCAATAGGCAAAGCATGGATGGAATCTTTCTCTGATAGTCGCTCGACGCCAACAGTTGAAGGGAATAGAGTATATGCCTCAAGTGGTATGGGCGAAATTATTTGCGCCGACGCAAATGATGGTAAATTGATATGGAAGATTGATGGTATGCAAAAGTTTGAGGGTAGAACTGGCTCTTGGGGCTACTCCGAATCATTATTGCTAGTCGACAATAAGGTGATTTTTACTCCATGTGGCGAGAAAACTACGATAGTTGCATTAGATAAGAAAACCGGAGAAACCATTTGGCAATCGAGAAGTTTGAAGGATACTGCAGCATACGTTTCGCCACTTTTGGTTAAGGAGAATGGTAAGGATTTAATAATTACTATTACAGGAACCTATCTTTTAGTTGTTGATGCAAGTAGTGGCGATATCCTATCTAGTTCGAATTATGGTGGACTCAAGAACGAAAAGGCTTATAAGGTTTGGCCAGGAGCATCATACACAAATACCAATA
>JBPXJX010000684.1:0-3704 GCA_051715525.1 Bacteroidales bacterium | reverse complement strand
GTACGTACAATGCTCTAAGGTAATGCTTTTCTACTATTACCCAATACATGAATAGCGCAATTGCTAATGAAAGAAATGTTATCCTTGCTAAAAATCCAACTTGGTACCGTTTAAAAATCATTCCCTTTAAATTTCAGATTCTAGACTATAGATATCAGAACAGTAATATCAATATACTGCAACACAGCAACACAAGTTACAACCCATATTTCTCAAATCGCCTATACAAAGCACCTCTGGTTAGACCAAGTTCTGCGGCAGCCTTGCTTACGTTCCCTTGATGTTTCTTCATACACTCGTTAATTGCCCATAGTTCTAAACTGTCGAGATTGTATGAGTCGAGCGGAAAACCTTGCGGCTTTTCTGATTCAGGGAAAAGAAAATCGGTTGAGCGTAGCGCATCGCCATCGGAAAGGATTATTACTCTTTCAATTGTGTGCCTTAACTCTCTTACATTTCCAGGCCAATGGTACTTTTGAAGTTTTTTAATAACATGATCTGGGATTTTAAGCATAGGTCGATTATACTTTTTGCAGAAAAGTGTTACAAAATGGTTGATTAGCATTGGGATATCATCGAGTCTATCCCTAAGTGGTGGCAGCGTTATCTCAACAGTATTAATCCTGTACAGTAAATCCTGTCTAAACTTTCCGCTATTTGTCATTTCGAGCAGGTTGCAATTGGTTGCACAGATTAACCTTACATCGATATCAATTGCTTTATTACTGCCAAGTCTGTTAATTTTCCGGTTTTGTATTGCCGATAAAAGTTTAGCCTGGAGATTTTGTGGGAGATTCCCAATTTCATCAAGAAATAGTGTGCCGCCAGAAGCAGCCTCAAAACGTCCGATCCTTTCCTCCTTAGCATCAGTAAAAGCCCCTTTTTGGTGCCCAAAGAGTTCGCTTTCGAACAGGGTTTCAGGGATAGCCCCAACATCAACAGTAATGAAAACGCCATTTTTTCTTTCAGAAAAACGATGTAAGGCGCGTGCAACAAGCTCTTTTCCTGTACCATTCTCGCCAAGTATAAGAACGTTTGCATCGGTTCCTGCTACTTTCGAAATTGCCTCGAAAACTTTACGCATAGGTGCTGAACTACCAATCATCTCTTCGAATGGAAGTCCAGAAATTCTTCCCAAAGCGCTTTGCCGCTGATGCATTACGCTTAACTCTTTTTTACTTGTACTAAGCTGGATAGCTGCGCTGATAGTGGCCATCATCTTTTCGTTATGCCAAGGTTTTACTACAAAATCAGTAGCACCCATTTGAACTGCTTCAACGGCTAGTTCAACGTTGGCGTAGGCTGTGATGATTACAACTGATATATCGGTATGATTTGCAGTTATCCAATTGAGCCACTTTAATCCATCCTTACCAGATATATCTCCAGTTTTAAAGTTCATGTCTAATAAAACAACATCATAAGCTGAAGATGCTAGTATATTTGGAATTCCATCCGGATTAGCAAGACTATCGATTTGAGAAAGTGCTCATCGAGTAGCACCTTGAGGCTTAAACGAACAAATTCATCGTCGTCAACAATCAGTAGTTTTCGGTCTTTTTGAAGCATAGGTAGATAATATTCAAAGGCTAAGGTAAGAATTAATAGAATAGGTTTAAAATTGTCCATGAATGGACACTAAGTGTTTAGCCATGGACAGGTTTATTAAAACCAAAAGGTTTATAGTCAATAAAAATGTTATTAATATGCATATTATCAGTAAATTGTATTTGGTGGTATGATGTTTGGAATGGATGAAATCAGTAAAATAAAAACGAGCAATAAAAAAATGGATTATGCTAATTAGCTGGATAAAGCAATTCATAAGGGTTTCGGTTAAAGGGAAATTTTATACAATAGTTAATATCCTTGGATTGGCCCTTGGGCTAATGTGTACAATTATTATTATGCTTTGGGCCGATTTTCAATTGAGCTATGATAAGTTTCATCCCGATTATAAAAGAATATTTCAAGTTTACAATGTTTGGACATATTCGAATGGCTATAAGGCATACTATTATGTAACACCTGCTACTCTTGCAGAGTATTTGAAAGAAAAGTATCCCGAAATTAACAGTAGCTCTCGTTTTAGCAACGCATCTGGGGTATTGGGAATGGGCGATAAGGCATTTAGTGAATCTGGACTTGGCTTTACCGATAGCACTTTTTTCAATATTTTCGGCGTAGAGTTCGTATCGGGTAACAAAAAACAGTGCCTTAAGGATAAAAGTTCAATAGTTCTTTCAGAGAAACTAGCAGTTAAGCTTTTTGGAACAAATGATATTATCGGAAAAACTATTCGTTTGAATGGGAAAACCGAATTAACAGTTACAGCAATTATCAAAGATTACCCAGCAAACTCAAATATAAGTTTTAGCTGTTTAATTCCATTTGATAATATTACTTTAGTAGGTCTGCGAACCACTGATTGGAGTAATAGCTCTTTCTCTACTTATGTGAAATTAAACAACACCAATAATATTGAGGTATTAGAGGAAAAAATTACCGCTGAATTAATTAAAGAAAAAGGATACCCCGAAACATCAACGCATAATTTATACCCACTTGAAAGGGTAAGGTTATATACTCCTGATCCGAATGGAATGGGATTAATAAGTATAGTTATATTTTTATTATCAATTGCCGGTTTTGTTCTGATACTAGCTTGTATAAATTTCATAAATCTTATTACTGCTAGAGCTGCTAGTCGAGCTAAAGAGGTTGGAATCCGAAAGGTCGTTGGCTCAAGTAGAAAACAGCTTGTTGTTCAGTATTTCTTTGAATCTTTCCTCAATACAATTCTTTCACTATTTATTGCTATTCTACTGGTTGATTTAACGTTGCCTACTTTTAATGCAATTTTAGGAACAAATCTAGCTATGAATTTTTCGGACTTTCATTTTTGGTCAACAATAACAATTCTAGTTCTTTGTGTTAGTTTTATTTCAGGAATATACCCTGCTTTGGTTTTATCATCGTTTCAACCAGTTAAAGTGCTTAAGGGGATTTTTAGAACAGGGGCTAAAGGAGTTGGTTTTAGAAAGACTATGGTTATAGTTCAGTATACCATTACCATCTTTTTAGTAATAATTACCCTATTTATGGTTAAGCAGCTATACTACATTAGCAATAAAGAAACAGGAATGACAAGGGAGAATGTGTACTCAATACCGTTTAAAAATGGAATGGAGGTGAATTACGCAAATTTTAAAAATAGGCTTGCAAAGATACCAAATGTTAAATATGTAACTGGTACTAAACAACTTCCTTTTCAAATTGGCTCATTAACATCAGGTGTTTCATGGAATGGTAAAGACACAACCCAGTCATATAGGTTTTCTCATACATATACCGATGAGTTTTTTACTGATGTAATGGGGATTAAAATGGTGGAGGGTCGATACTTTTCATCAGAATACAGCACTGACTTTTCTTGTATTGTAATTAATGAAGCTGCTGCAAAGGTCATTGATAGAAAGCCAATTTTGGGAGAAATTATCACGCTCTGGGGCGAGAAAGTAAAGATTATTGGGGTGATGAAAGATTTTCAATTTACACCCAAAGGGAAAATTGAGCCACTATTTATCTACTATGCTACTAAAGCATTCAGCAATATACTTATAAAAACTCAAAATTCTTTTGATCAGCAAGCCAAGAAGGAAATTAAAAAAGTTTTTTCTGAGCTATACCCAGATTATCCTTTT
>JBPXJX010000683.1:0-1253 GCA_051715525.1 Bacteroidales bacterium | reverse complement strand
TAATAACCTCTTTATTTAGTGTGATAAGCGCACCAATTCTAACGCCACACATGCTATAACGTTTCGAAACAGAATCTAAAAGGATTACGTTGTTTTCTAAACCTTTAAGGTTCATACAAGAAAAATGTGTAACACCGTCGTAGCAGAACTCGCGATATACCTCATCGGAGAATAGGTACAGATCGTACTTTTTGATGATAGTTGCCAATTGCTCCAGTTCAGACTGTGAGTATAAATAACCCGTTGGGTTATTGGGGTTACATATTACGATACCCTTTGTTTTTGGTGTAATCAGCTTCTCAAATTCAGAAATTGATGGTAAAGCAAAATCATTTTTGATATAAGAAGTGATTGGTTTAACTACAACACCAGCCTGTAGCGCAAAGCTATTGTAGTTTGCGTAAAAAGGCTCGGGAATGATTACCTCATCGCCAGGGTTCAAGCAGGTCATAAAGGCAATGGTAATAGCCTCTGAGCCGCCTGTGGTAGTTATGATATCGTTTTGAGTAATATTGATTCCAATCCCTTTGTAGTAGTTTGCAAGCCCTTTACGATAACTTTCGTTACCAGCAGAGTGGCTGTATTCAACTACATTTAAAGGATTGTTTTTTATTGCATCAAGTGCAACCTGTGGGGTAGGAATATCAGGCTGACCAATGTTTAAGTGGTAAACCTTACGACCCTTGCGCTTTGCCTCCTCGGCAAATGGAACAAGTTTACGAATTGGGGAAGCGGGCATCGCTTTGCCCTTTTCGGAGATGATTGGCATGACTGCTAGATAGTTATTTTGTAAAACTTATTTTATAATTGTTTTTGAGCATCCGCTTGTGGCTGCTGTTGAGGTTTTACCTCTCCCTTAATCGTTAAAACAACAGGATTTGTAGCTGCATTGGAATAAACCCTAATTTGTTTTTGAAAAGGGCCAGGAATCATTGTATTGTATTTAACAGTTATTTTTCCCTTATCGCCTGGTTTAATTGGCTCTTTCGACCATTCTGGAGCAGTACAGCCGCACGATGCTTGTACATTGTTTAATACCAATACGATCTTTCCTGTATTTGTAAATTCAAACTCGCAGGTACCATTTGCACTAAATTCAACAGTACCATAATTATGCTCAAGTGAAACGAATGATATTTCACCTTTTTCTTCGGTAACAACTGTTTCGGTTGTTTGAGCGTTCAGCATACCAATGAAAAAAATTGCTGAAATTGAAAGGATTAACTTTTTCATAATTTGAATTAAGCTAAAGA
>JBPXJX010000682.1:0-2706 GCA_051715525.1 Bacteroidales bacterium | reverse complement strand
TAGCAACCGAAGGGATTTCAAAGGCATGGATAAGCAATCTTGTAAAAAAGGAGAACACAGCAACAGCCATAGGATTTTATAATAGTTTTCAAAGTATTGCAACTCTTTTAGCGAGTAGTTTTGCCGGTTTAATTTGGTATGGATTTAACCCTAAATTGATGTTTATAATTGCTGGCTCAGGAGCATTTGCTGTTATAGTCTATTTAGCCTTTTCTACTAAAAATTCAGTCGTTGCTAAATAATCAAACTGTTCGATATCGAACAGGATATGTTCGATATAGTATAGTAATTAACCAATCAAATTTACTTTAAGCATCATATATACAGGTTAATACAAATGGTGGCATTTATGTTGATTCTGATTGAAAAATAGTCAATTAAAGATCCAACATATGTCCTTTATCGACAGTTACCTCAAAACAGGAATTCGGAATTTGTTAAAATACAAATTCTATTCATTTATTAATATCTTCGGCTTAGCAATTGGTATAGCTGGTTCGTTGCTTATTATCCTTTATGTTTCCAATGAGTTAAGCTACGATAAGTTTAATAAGGATTATGAAAGAATTTACAGGATAGGAGTTAAAGGAAAATTTCGTGGTGAACCAGTTAACATGGCCATTTCGTGTGCTCCCATGTCAAAAGCTCTTCTAAATGACTTTCCTGAGGTTGAGAATACAACAAGAATAACTCGCATGGGCGATTGGTTAGTCGGCTCTGGCGATAGAAAGTTTAACGAGGAGAATTTCTTGTTTGCTGATTCAACCTTCTTTGATATTTTCAGCTTTAAACTCCTAGTAGGCGATCCTAGAAAAGTACTTAGCCGTCCAAAAACAGTTGTATTAACCCAAGCTGCAGTTAAAAAGTATTTTGGTAATGAGGATCCAATGGGTAAAACCCTACGAGTTGAAAATGACTCAACTTACTACGAGGTTACAGGTATAATGGAAGATGTGCCAGTAAACAGCCACTTTCATTTCATTATGCTTGGATCGATAATATCATATCCAAATCAAAGTAATAGCCCATACTGGGTATCGAATAATTTTTACAACTATTTTAAGTTGAAAGAAGGCACTAATGCTAAAGAGTTCGAGGGTAAATTAAAAACTTTGATTACTAAATATATAGGGCCTCAAATTAAGCAGTTCCTTAACGTGTCGATGGAAGATTTCGAAAAGAGCGGTAATTCATATGGGTTCTTTATTCAACCCTTGGCCGATATTCATTTAAATTCAAAGTTGCAATATGAGTTAGAACCCAATGGAAATAAACTTTATGTTTTTATTTTTTCTATTGTTGCGGTTCTTATACTTCTTATTGCATGTATCAACTTCATGAATTTAGCCACTGCACGCTCTGCAACAAGGGCTAAAGAGGTTGGTTTGAGAAAGGTTGTTGGATCTGATAAAGGTCGTCTAGTTACACAGTTTCTTACTGAATCAATACTTGTTAGCTTTATTGCACTGTTATTGTCGCTTCTAATTGTTGAAATAACACTCCCTTCGTTTAATAATCTGCTAGATATTAAGTTAAGTATGGGGTATTTTTCGAATTGGCATATATTACCAGCATTAATAGGTTTTGCTTTAATCATTGGGCTTATTTCTGGGAGTTACCCTTCATTCTTTTTGGCCTCTTTTAACCCAATATCTGTTTTAAAAGGAAAATTAAAAGCCGGGGCTAAGAGTAGCGGGTTAAGAAGTGCTCTTGTTGTATCACAATTTACTGTAAGTATTATTATTATTCTAGCTACAACTGTTGTTTACCTTCAATTAAGATACATGCAGAACTACGATCTCGGATTTGCAAAGGATAATAGGTTAATAGTTAAGCGTTCAGATGGGTTGAAGAAGAACATGGATATCTTCAAACAAGAAGCGGCAAAGGTTCCTGGCATTATTAGCATTTCTAACGCAAATGCTATTCCTGGACGCAATTTTAGCTTGAATGCATTTATGCTTGAGGGTGACTCAAATGTTGGAACAACCTATACCATTCAACAAGGTTTTATTTCTCCAGGTTTCGAAAAGACTATGGGTTTGCAGCTAATTGAGGGACGTTTTCTTGATAAAAACATACCAACAGACTCTAATGCAGTGGTTATTACTGAGGCAGTTGTAAAATCACTTGAGTTAAAGAGTCCTCTACAAAATAGGTTGATGAATATAAATGAACCCGGTAAAGCACCTATGTATTGGCAAATTGTAGGGGTTGTAAAAGATTTTCATATCACTTCATTGCATTCCACTATAGCTCCGGTTGCATTAACTTTTATGAAAGGAAACTTTGAGGGTATTGTTATTGCAAGCATTGAGCATGGAAACGAACAAGAAGCAATTAATGGGCTCAGAGAGATATGGTCGAGGTTCTCGGAGTTTCCATTTGAGTATTACTTTCTTGATGATAGTTTAAACAAGCTCTACAAAAGCGAAGCTCGTACGGGTATAATATTAATATCGTTTTCAATTTTAGCAATTATTATCTCATGTTTGGGCTTATTGGGTATGGTTTCGTTTACCACATCGCTAAGAACCAAGGAAATTGCCATTAGAAAGACATTAGGGGCAGAGGAAAGTAGTATTATCTTGATACTATCATCTGAAACTATAAAACTTATAATAATTTCGACTGTGGTTGCATGGGTAATTTCATGGTTTGCCTTGAATTGGTGGTTACAACGATTTGCATATCATGCAAAGATTA
>JBPXJX010000681.1:0-5508 GCA_051715525.1 Bacteroidales bacterium | reverse complement strand
ACCAAATACAAGCGAGAAAAATTTTTCCTTTGGTTATATTACTATTATTAGAGTTTAGATTTGAGATATATCGGTAAGATTTAAGGACATTAAAAACCATCATCGACTGACTATGGTCAAAGGGAATGGTAAAACCAATTTTCAGAAAAGGTTTTTTAGCTGTAGTAAATCCCCATATGTACTTAATCCCTCTAGCCTTGCATTCTTTGAAAAGCAATTTGTACATGTTTTCAAAAATATTCAGGCCTCTATATTCAGGGTGTACAAGAGTATCTTCTGATTTTGCTGTTAAATAAACATTCCCGTTATCATCAACTAGTTCAATGGGTATAGCACATTGAGTTCCTACAATTTTTTGCTTATCTACATCTTTAGCAACAATGTAAATCGCACGTCCTGCTGGCGCATTAAAGAACTCCCAAATAAACTGCTCTCGACTTCGAGTAGTTTTATAAGTTGCGAAATAAAAGTCATTTATTTCGTCAATATCCGTTTCGTTAAGAAACGAAATTTGAATGTTTCTTTCACTCATTTCCGAATTCATTTAAAATCTCCTCGGGGGTAATTGCTTTTATCTGCTTATCATAAAGATAAGAGAGAATCTTCTTATACTCATTTAGATACCCAGAGTATTTATATTTTGTAAAATATGTGTTATGCCATAATAATGAGATAACAGCATCATTTGAATTTCTTTCAAAAAAATCGATTACTCTGGCTGCTGTTTCTTTTACAGGAATCTTCATATAACGGTGAAGCGTTCCATCCATTACATTTAAAGGAATTTCTACAAAAGAATAAGGTTCTTGGGTAGAAATATTAAATGGTGAGTAAGGTAAACCATAGCTATTTCTAAAACCAATGTGCTCTGCAAAACCTAGGCTAGCATCAAGTTTAATATTAGACTTTTCAAGTTCTTCAAATGAACTTGGAAGCGTAATCTTTAAAAAATGATATCGGTTTAATTTGGTATCAAATGGCAATTCCTTCAACTCATGCTCTATTGTTGTTGAAAGAGAACTCTTATGTAAGCCATTATATTTTGAAAGGTTAATAAACCTCTTTTCTTTTGCCACTGAGTAATCTGCATTCTTCACACCGTTTACAGATGTTTTTTTTGTAGCAATCCAAAAGAAAGTTCCAATTATATCATAATCTGAATCGATTTTGATCACTTTATCAATGTTACTCCAATGAGGATTCATTAACATTTCATTCATGATCAGCTTAAGAACTATGTCAATACGGCCTCTTTTAATTGCCCATAATCCATCTTCAAGAAAAGAGCCATACATGGTATCAATATCGTGTGATACGAATACACTTGATGGCCTTTTGATGGTTTCTAAATTGTGCTTTTTAAGATATTCTTTACAAAATTCGTTAAGGTATTCTTGTACCAGATTCTTCTCGATACAGCTAAACTCGTTTTGAAATGAATTTTCATATTTAAACCGACCAAACCTATCAAAAGATTCGGCGTTCAAGTCTGTGCTATACTCCTGAAAGGAATTAATAAGATAAAATGCTGATGCTAACCAGTCCGGTTTCTCGCTATTCTGTGAATATATTATTGGCTGATTTTTAAAATACCATGAAAAGCTAAATTTCTTACTATTAATTAAATCATCATAAAATGAATTGTTAATTGGTACAGATAAAGAGTCGGTATGATCAAAAATTAATTCGGCATTCTCCTTTTCTTTTAGAATCTCTAAGGTTTGCTTCTTATTCGTTTTAAGAATATGAAGCATATATTCAATGGGCTTAGAATATACTTGATTTTCATTTATATAAACTCTTATCATTCTAACTATTAATATTATACGCAAACATGATTCGCAATAATAATATCCAATTATTGATGCCTAAAAATGCTTTCAGTCATATATGTTATTATTAATCTTTTAAAAAGATAAATTCAATTATATCATTCTTAGAAGAGTTCTTAAAGAAACTTTCTCCTCCATTATCTCTCTCAACTTCGAAGCAGGTACACGCTCTTGCTCCATTGTATCGCGATAACGAATGGTAACTGTATCGTCTTCTAATGTTTGATGATCAACGGTAATACAGAATGGTGTACCAATTGCATCTTGGCGACGATAACGCTTACCAATAGCATCCTTCTCCTCGTACTGACAAGCAAAGTCGATTTTTAACTCATCCATAATTTGGCGAGCTTTTTCAGGCAGACCATCCTTTTTAACCAATGGAAAAACGCCTAATTTAACAGGTGCAAGTGCAGGAGGAATACGAAGAACTACGCGTTCATCAACAGAACCATCCTCTTTAGTTATCTTCTCCTCGGTATAAGCTGATGATAAAATCAGCAAGAAAGTACGGTCAAGACCGATTGAAGTCTCAATAACGTATGGTACATAGCTTTCGTTAGTTTCGGGATCGAAATATTGAAGCTTTTTGCCAGAATGTTTCTGATGGCTGCTCAAATCGAAATCGGTACGCGAGTGAATACCCTCTACCTCTTTAAATCCGAATGGGAATTCAAACTCAATATCAGAGGCTGCATTTGCATAGTGAGCCAGTTTTTCGTGTTTATGGAAACGATATTTTTGATCGCCAAGCCCCATGGTTTTGTGCCAACGCATACGTTTCTCTTTCCAGAACTCGTACCACTGCATCTCCTCGCCTGGGCGAACGAAGTACTGCATCTCCATTTGCTCGAACTCCCGCATACGGAAAATAAACTGACGGGCAACTATCTCGTTTCGGAAAGCTTTACCTGTTTGAGCAATACCGAAAGGAATCTTCATTCGTCCAGTTTTCTGAACGTTTAGATAGTTAACAAAAATACCTTGGGCGGTTTCAGGACGAAGGTAAATGGTGTTTGCATCCTCACTTACTGAACCCATTTGGGTTTCGAACATCAGGTTGAACTGGCGAACATCGGTCCAGTTACGTGAACCTGAAATGGGGCAAACTATTTCGCAATCCTCGATTATCTTTTTAACCTCAGCCAAATCGCTTGCATCAAGGGCCTTTACCATTCTTGAGTTGATGGTTTTAATCTTCTCGGCAACCTCGAGAACCCTAGGGTTAGTTTCGCGGAACATGGCCTCGTTGAACGAATCACCAAATCGTTTTTGGGCCTTTTCAACCTCCTTGTTGATTTTATCCTCCTGCTTTTGAATCCACTCCTCGATAAGCACATCAGCGCGATAGCGCTTTTTGCTATCCTTATTATCAATCAACGGATCGTTAAAAGCACCAACGTGACCCGATGCTACCCATGTTGTAGGATGCATAAATATTGCAGCATCGATACCAACAATGTTCTCGTTTAGGCGAGTCATCGCCTCCCACCAGTAACGACGGATATTATTTTTTAGTTCAACGCCATTCTGTCCATAATCATATACAGCGCTTAAACCATCATAAATCTCACTCGATTGGAATACAAATCCATACTCTTTTGCGTGCGCAACAAGTTTTTTGAAAAGTTCTTCTTGGGTCATATTATTCAGATGCTTGATTTCAGATTCTAGATGATGCTGTCTTAAAAGTTGTAAAAAACTTAAACACTAAGGTCGCTAAGTACATCAATAAGTTCACAAAGCATTTATTTACAATATTTTCTTTGTGTAAACTTTGTGACCTTCGTGGTTAAAATTCATTTATAAACACTCTCATCGTCTTTAAAACGAAAGGCAAAAATAAGGTTTTATTGGTTTTAAAATGAATTTATTAAACTATAAACCGCGTGTGAATTTAAAAAAAATACTAATTCTGAATATTTCAACGATATTTACTATCATTTTTCTTACAAAAATGTAACAAAGAATAATTCATGTATACTAAATAGCTATACAATGAACACAGAAAGTATGCAACGAAAGGAAGAGCGCTTTAATGTTTTAGTTAACGAAAACCAGCAGAAGATACTAAAGATATGTAAGTACTACGCTCCTGTGGCCGAAGACCAAAAGGATATTTATCAAGAAATCTTGGTAAATATTTGGAAAAGCCTAGATAATTTTAGAGGTGAAGCTCTAGAAAGCACATGGATTTATCGTATTGCATTGAATACAGCTATGGGGTTTGCTGGTAAGGAGTTTCGTAGGATGAAAATTGTGATTGATGGAGGAGAAAAAACGCTTCACAACCTTATATCTGAGGATGATTCGGTGTTAAAACTCAAAGAGAGTCAAATTAATCTTTTACAAGATCAGCTGAACCTGCTATCGGTTATTGATAAGGCAATAATGTCGCTAGTACTAGAAGATCTCTCAATGAAAGAGATAGCCGAGATAATAGGGATAACAGAACCTAATGTTAGGGTAAAAGTTCATCGAATTAAAGAGGAATTAAAAGAAAAAATGAATGGAGGTCGCTATGAGCATTAATATTAATAGTACGAGCAATATGCAGGGCAAATTAATCGATTTGGAATCGTTTTCCGATAGACTAAGAAAAGAGGATATCAAGCAGCTGCACCTTTCAAAAAGCTTTTATGGGATTTATATTGGACTTATTGGTTTTTATACAATTATGATTATTCTTTTATTTGTTGAAGAGAGAGGTATAATTAAACTTCTTTCTCAATTATTCTACATTTTATCATTTATTGCATTCATTCTGATTTTTAGAAAGAATCTTAAAAAATTTCAAAAGATTGACTACTCGGTACCCTTGGTTGAAATGCTAAAAGGAGTTATTAATCGCTATCGGTTACGCTTAAACTATTTTTTTATTGTAGCAATTCCTATAATACTCATGGATGTAGCGCTAACACTATCGTTTTATGAAGATTTGACCCCAATGGAGCCGATAAATAGGGTTTTAATTATTCAGGTTTTCTATATTCCTATTATGACTATATCTGCTTTTATTGGTGTGCTCATTTGGCGAAAAAAACAAAAACCTTTAATTGATAAAGCAAAAGAGATATTACTGGAGATTGATTAAACACTCTCGGTTACATTTTGACTAAAGTGTTTTAAGAAGATAAGGCATTCTTAAATCGAAACAAAAAAGCCGTTAATCAATTGATTAGCGGCTTTAGTGAATTATGCTAGGTAAAACCTAGGGTTTTATGAAGTTTGATTGCTTACTACTTTACCAACGAAACTTCTTCAACACGTTTAACTTTAAACTTTGCTTTTACATGGAAAGGGGCATCAGATTTTTTATCATAATAGAAGTCACCTTCATAAGAGCCTTCAATATAGTCTCCAACTTCCCCAACTTTTGTAACAGTTGCTAATAAGCTACCTCCATAAAGGTATAATCCGCCGTTTTTTAATGAAGAGTAATCGTAAATCGAAATACTAGAATTTGTTGATATATTAGTCCCTGGTGAAGCTGAGAAGATATTTACAACATGATTCATGAAAAGATCATTTCCAAGATAAATTTCGTAATTACTTAATACTATTGTGTTATTAGTAGTCACCTTGGAATAATTTGTAAGGTATGCGGTAAGATTATCGGAACTACCTAAATCAAAGAATGGATTAACCCATGTTTTATCTCCATAGGTATATTGAA